>JADKDR010000014.1 GCA_016714535.1 Bacteroidota bacterium | reverse complement strand
GATACAGGTAGTTTCTATAGAAATGCCTGAGTTTGTTACTTGCCAGTGTGGTAGTATCGCCAGAATAATTGTAGGCATTGGTGGCATCAATTCTAAAATACGAATAGGCCATACTCTGTTCGTTACAAACGGTTTTGTCTTGTCCATAATAAAACTGTTGCCCTTGTGAACAATAATTATTTTGATCGAAAAAATCTCCAAGGTCATTAAAGAACAGTGTATTGGTTGCGCCTGAATGTGCCGCATAATTGGTACCATTGGTAGTGTAATTGAATTGCGGATCCTGCGGGAGCGAGTTGGCATCAACTAATAAATATTTATCTCCTTGCTTTAACTCAAATGATGCACAGGCAAAATGTTGATGGTCATCGTACCATTGCGATTCGGCATTGAATGCAATCCAGGTAGCTGTATCAGTCCAATTGTTGCGCATTACAAAGTATTGAAATGCTTTGTTGTTGTTATAGGTATCAAACAACTGATTGTAGCTGTCGGTGAAACCACTATAATATGGAGGTGATACAATTTGAATAGCAGGTTGGTTTTTCTTGAAATAAAATTTTTCCCATAAATCAAAATCTGCACGGTCTTGCCCCCATATTGGAAATACAACTCTGCGGTTAAAAGCAAGATCATATGCATTGCCTCCTAATGTTGTGTTTGCATAGGCGTATGCTATTCGCCCGGGAAATCCTAACGGGAAAATATTATTATATATTCCTCCCCAATCTCCAACATGATCTACCTCATATCGGTTAGGCAACATTTGATGATACAACGCCATTATATTTTGTTGCCACCAGGGTTGTGTGGTGGTCAATAAATTTTCGGTTGTTGCGGTTTTAATCGAAATCAGGTAATCGATAACCCGGTTAAACGACTCGGCACCATATCCCCACCCCTGCAAATGGAAGCCGCCTTTAAACGGTGTTCCATAATACGTTTTTTGCATCCATCCTCCTGACCCTGCAGGTTCTATATTGTTTTCGAAAGCATCTTTAAGAGAAGCTTCTGGCTTTTGTGAGTTGGGTATCAGGTTAGATGGTGAAAGATCAAGACGCATACGTGCATAGTCAATCATTGCTTGCGCTTGTATGTTTTCGTTAGCTGTTGCCAAACCCATGTAGCCAATTCCAAATGCGTGCCCCCAATAATAATTTCCGGTAGGAGGGCCATTGCGCTGATAGCCATTTAGTTTAATATCATTAAACCAATCATTCATGGTACTTATATATGCTGCACGCTGGGCGGTTGACAATTCATCGTAGCAATAATCGTAAATAATGGCAAGCGTACCCGGTACCGTTCGCGAGGCATAGTAGGAATTGTAATAATCAATAACATTATGACTTAGTGGTGCCCCGGCTAAAAATCGCTGATGTGCCGCAACAATTGTATCTCCTAATTGTATTAATTTATTGGAGTAGCTTGTTGGATAAGCACCTGATATAAAGCCTTTCATCATTTGATGGGTCATTGCAAGCGGATAGGTTGCTGCCATCCACGATTCACCTTGATAGCTATAAAAAATGTGTCCATTGCCATACCATGTGGTGGCATTGGTATTGTTAAATGTTTGTACAACCGCATTGGACAATGCATCTGCCTGTGACTTCATGGCAAGCCAGTCTGCATCATTGCTGTTTTTCTTTACAATTAAATCTACTTTGGTAAGTGAATCCATCAATATACGTGGATGCTCAATTTTTACAGGCAATTGTGCAAACAAATTTTTATAAGCAACAAAAATGATACAGAAGGTAAATAGTTTTTTCATTTTACAAAAAGCTAAATCAGTAAATCAAAAATGCTGTATGCAGCAGATATAAAAGTGTGAATGTGACTACATTCACAACACAAAAGTAAATTAATTATACACTTGTGCAAGTAATTTTGCGTAAACGGTATGTTTTATTTTTTGGGTGGTTTGAAAAAATATTGAGATGTATATTAATTTTAATTTAATAACAATATTGTCCTAATAAAAATGAGCATTTGCGTTGATTGAATTTATTTTATTTTTTCAAATAAAATGTCACTTCATTATTTTTCAAATTGAGTGTACGAGGAAGGTAATAAATTAAGCCTTTGTGCTTTAGCTTGAATTTTAGTTGGGCAATAACGATAAGTTATTATGATTGGGTTGCAACTACTCACTCACCCACCACCACTTTTTGCGATAATTGCTGACCACCACTTGTAACGGTTACAATATATATTCCTGATGCTATGTTTGGCAAAGTCACGTTCTTTTGTAAATAGCCTAGCATAATTTTTTCATTTATGGAAAGATAAACTTCTTTACCCTCGCTGTTTACAATACGAATAGATGCACGGTTACCCTTTAACTTATCAGCATTGATGATGATAGCATGCCAAGACTGATGGTAGTAAGCATTTAAATGAGCTTGCACTAAAACATTACTTGCAATTGACAACCCAAGCGTATCGCAAATGCTGCCTGTAAGTGGCCCCATATTATAATCTAGCAAGTTGCTTGTACCTAAATAACAACGGGTGTTAGGCCCAAGTAAAAACTATAAGGTTGAAAGTTGCAGGATGTTGCAGGACTGTCGGGCGAGTTTATTACTCCGAGGTATGTAATCTCGTTAGTGAACAAACTGTCGGGGTAGGGATACCATGGAAAAGCATATTGATTATCTGGATGCGAAACATATATTTTTTATCTGGGCCCTAAACGTAAAAATATGCTTTGATAGGGATGACAATACCAAATTGTATCACGATTAGGCCAAGGGGAAGGCAAACTCATATCCAATTGATATATATATCCGGTATCTTCAGTTATTTTATATTGCGACATATAAACAAAGCGGCCATTTGGTGAATAAGCTACACCCCAAAAACGTGGGTAATTCATGGTAACAGGATAATGCATGATGCGGTTGCTGGTAATGTTGCCAGTGCAACGGTCGAAATTAAACTCTTCAATTATTCCAGATGCTGATACTTGAGTAAATTTTGTACCATCTTTATTAAAAGCAATATGATGAAATCCATCAAATGAGCTTAAACCCGCTTTGCTTCCTATTGGGCCACTAAGACCTGTTGATCAAGCAACCAAACAAAAAACTGTCACTTGGCACCACGGCACCTGTTCTTACTATTATCCACCAATCGCGACCATTACCATGTTTAACTGCTTGTATACAATCGGATAATTGCCTCGATGTATGTTTAATGTTTTTAGTTAGCACAACACCAGGTGAAAGAAAATTAGGTTTTGATATTATGGCAGAATATAATCCCCTATTGCTGTTAGATATTACTGTAGAGAATAAATAATATAAGGAATCATTATCCGGCAAAGGCACAATAATATCTGTATTATACCATGTATCACCAAAAATAGAATCACCATTAGTCATCAATTCAAAATCATTGTCATAAACAGCATCACAAGGATCAGGCAAGCTAGATATGCCAAATTCATAAAATAACAAATTCCCGGCTTTATCACTAATTGTTGACGATTCGCCTTTGCTTTTGCAATTCGTTTTATAAACTGCAGGGGTATTCAATCCATCAAAGTGCATACCTGCACTATCACCAAATACCCAATTGGCATTGCGGCCCTGTGAGTAAGCACCTTGCATGCAAAGCATGCAAATTATTATTAAAATAAATTTTTTTATCCTTTTAAAAAGTTGCAGTAACATTTATTACTGCAACTTTTTTCTTTAATTAATGATTTACAACAACGGTATAAAAACGAACCTCATGCTCAAATACTGCTTTAATAAAAAACACATTGCCTTCTATTTTTTGAAAATCGAATTCAATAGTTTGTGCATCCATATTGGTTTGTGCAACAGCAACTTGTTGCTGCAGGCTATTATATACTTCGATAAAATTAATTGGATGGCTAGAATTTAAAATCACTTTCCCATTAGTAGGGTTTGGCATCAATTTAACAACTACATTCAATTTGTCCTTCGTGGTTTCCGTTTTAGATTCGCGCAGGTAGTTGCTCAATAAATCTTCAAAGTCAACACCCAGCAGGCTACGTGCCCAAAAGGTGGCCTCGCCACCAACAAGACTCAGCGTAGTTGCTATGCTCATTAGGGTTTCTTTATCATTGGCTCCAATTGAATTGCCTATGGCAACAGTGCGAAGAAAAATATCGTTGACAGTTTTAATATTTTCAGCAACAATTCTTGTATCAGTTATGGCTTGATTTAAATTATATGCTGCATCAATTTCTCCATTATTTATCAATTCTGCAACTTGATAAAATTGACCTATCACATCCTGATCCATCATCTGTGTAAATTGCAATCGCAATAGGGAGTCTATATTAAGTTCATGGATTGTATCTGCTCGTAGCGTATGATAGGCAAACTCATCCTCTGCATATCGGTTTTCTTCTATAAAATTATTATAATTGGTTGAATCTTGTATAATACCTTCAAGGGTGCTTCCTAATTCATCATTTTGCAATAGCGAACAATCTACAGCAGTTGTCTCAATTTTGGGCTGAACGTAATTAGGGTCAAACGGCACAGGAATACTACTGGCTATGTTGGGGTCATAATACCATTCAAATTGATTACAACTACCATCAATATTAAATTGGCCAAAATTATTTACCCATGTATTTACATTGGCTTCATCATTACCAAGGTTTTGTACTTGGTTGGGCAATGTGGCTCCTATTAAATAAAATCCATTGTAAGTATCTTGATTAAGGTTGCAGGTAAATTTAAGATTTGGGCAATTGAAAATAGTTTCAAAGCCATGGCCACACCAATGCGCTTGATTATTGTGTATTGTACCATTGCTGCTGGTATTAAATAAATAGCCCTTTACTTTGTTGGCATATAGACTCATATTAGTCTGCGGTGGATGAGTTATCCATTTTACTGCATTCTCTCGCGCATCTATTTTATTGCAATTTAATGCCCGTATGCCCACATGCTCAAGCATGTTGGGTGCCGGATTACTAAAAAAAAAATCGTATTAAAATCTGTATTAACTTCGGTTGCGTTTAATATGCTTATGCCTGTGCGGCATCCATTTATACCATTACCATATACGTTGGCATAAAACTCAATCCATTATTGGCACCTAAACGTATACCGGTTGCTCTTATGCCTCCATTGGGATTTATTCGGTTATTAAATACCGTGCAATTGTTTATTGGGTTGGTCATGTTCAATCCAAATATCCCCATGCTGAAATTTGTAAATTCGTTTTCGTAAATATTTATTGCTGATTTAGTATGGCTTGCCAAATACATTCCAAATCGGGTATCATAAAATTTATTGTAACGCGTTTCATTCTCCACCATGTTGCGGGTATGTATCCCGTATTCAAGTCTTTCAAATATATTTTCTCCAAGGCCTATATTTCCAATGGTTACTTTGGCAGGGTTTTGCTTAAAACCATATGCTGCTATACCTATTCCATTCTCAAGGCCATCATCATTGGGGTCTATCAGTGGCATATCGCTAAACTGATTGTTTACAATATTTGCCTCACCATATATTACAGCAATTCCCGTATCAAGATTACGAAAATAGTTGCGATTATTAATATTGCCATCATTGCCTATTTGTAAAAAATCTATGTCATTACTTTTAACACCTGTATTGCTTCGTAAGCCTAAGTAAGGTCTTATGCAGGTTTGCAAGGCCAAGGTGTTTTTATCATTGCACATAAACTTGCAATTGGTTATGCTCGATGTATTGGTACTGCTGCCAAATAATGGTGGTGTAAATAAAATACCCATGTTGTTTTTATTAAAGGTAACATTGCTCACCGTTAATTTTGCATTGTCCTTTGACCATATACCGTGCTTGGCATCTTCTATATACACAGCAGTGTTTGAAAAAAACAACGCATTGTCAGTGCCAACAGAACCTTCTAAATAAATGCCGCGCCACATATACTCGCCACAGCCATGAAAGTAGTCGCAAAGTGGACTACCTGAAGGTATCGTATTGCGTATAATTTTACCATATTGAACAACTATCTCCGAATTGGGGCCCATGATAAACTCCATGCCATCTACATCAAAATTCATATCTACTATTAATCGCCCATTTACAGCAATGGTAGGATGCGGATCATTAGGACTATTGCAGTTAAATATATTCTGCATCACAGCACTATTACTGGATATTGTATGGAAGGGGCAATTGGTCAAACTACTTAATGTTTTTATCCCATCAACCCGATATGTACCCTCGCAACAATTATACACTTGTATGCTTGCAGTGGATGTATACCCCACATTGATAAGTTAATGTAACCGTATATACTCCGGGATTATTAACTTCAATAGCCGGTAATGCCTACTATATTGTTCCATTGCTCTAACTATACGATAGAGGTGGACATTCGGTTGTAGCAGTTAATGTAGCTGTGTTGTATTGGTCGGCACATAAGGGGATGTCGGGAGTTTGGGTAATGGTGGGTTGGGTTAAATTATGTATATAATTACATGCCAAATAAGCGTAAGATACCTGCCTCAATGCATTATAATGAAAAATCAAGTCGCATTGGCATTGGACTGCTAATGGCAGAATGTATATAGCAAAATAATCAACTTGAGTCTCATTTGCATTTTGCAATTTAAATGGGTTACCATTTTCCCACCACCACTTTTTGCGATAATTGCTGACCACCACTTGTAACGGTTGCAATATATATTCCTGATGCTATGTTTGGCAAAGTCACGTTCTTTTGTAAATAGCCTTGCGTAATTTTTTTCATTTATGGAAAGATAAACTTCTTTACCCTCGCTGTTTACAATACGAATAGATGCACGGTTACCCTTTAACTTATCAGCATTGATGATGATAGCATGCCAAGGCTGATGGTAGTAAGCATTTAAATGAGCTTGCACTAAAACATTACTTGCAATAGCCAACCCCAGCGTATCGCAAGCGCTGCCCGCAAGTGGGCCCATATTATAATCTGGCAGATGACTGGTACCTGTATAACACCTTGCATTTGGTCCAAGGTAAAAACTATACGGTTGAAAGTTGCAAGAAGCTGCCGGGCTATCCGGAGAATGGATTACACCAAGGTGGGTAAGCTTATTTGTAAACATAGTATCGGGATAGGGGTAAAAAGGGAAATTCCAATGAATATCAGCATGTGCAAGATAAATTTTATTGTCCGGCCCTTTATTAAGTACAGGTCCTTGATATGGATGCGTTTTCCAAATTGCGATTCTATCTTTCCATGGATCTGCCAATTGCAAATCAAGCTGATATACATACCCTGTGTCATTGGTAATATCGTACCGTGACATATATACATACCGATTATTTGGTGAGTAAACTGCACTCCAAAAACGTGGGTAATTCATGGTAACAGGATAATGCATGATGCGGTTGCTTGTAATGTTGCCAGTGCAACGGTCGAAATTAAACTCCTCGATAATGCCTGATGCCGAAACCTCTATAAAACGTGTACCGTTACTGTTAAAAGATATGCGGTGAATACCATCCAAAGCACTTATTCCCGCTTTTATTTTTGTAGGGCCCGATATTCCGTTTGGATCCGCCAACCATACAAAAAAACTGTCGTTGGGTATATTAGCTCCTTTGCGTGCTATTATCCACCAATCGCGCCCATTGCCATGCTGCACGGCCTGTATAATATCTGAAAAAATATTTTGCATCATTAAATTATTTTTGACAATACAACGCCAGGAGTTAAATGATCCATTTTTTCTACAATATTGTACAGTACAATATAGGAACTTGGTACACAAACAAAATGATAGTATTTATCATTAGAGGCAGGAACCGGAATAATGATGTCAGTGAAAAAAGTTTCATCACCAACTAAAGAGTCACCATTTTGCATGAGAGAATAATTATTATCATATAAGGCTGACGAAGGTTGCGGCTTAGTTGAAATGCCATATGTATAAAATAAAAGATTCCCAGCAGAATCACTTATAGTTGCAGTATTGCCATAGCTCTTGCAATTTGTTTTAAAAACAGTTGGGGTATTCAATCCATCAAAGTGCATACCTGCACTATCACCAAATACCCAATTGGCATTGCGGCCCTGTGAGTAAGCACCTTGCATGCAAAGCATGCAAATTATTATTAAAATAAATTTTTTCATCCCTTTATAAAAAGTTGCAGTAACATTTATTACTGCAACTTTTTTCTTTAATTAATGATTTACAACAACGGTATAAAAACGAACCTCATGCTCAAATACTGCTTTAATAAAAACACATTGCCCTCTATTTTTGAAAATCGAATTCAATAGTTTGTGCATCCATATTGGTTTGTGCAACGCCAACTTGTTGCTGCAGGCTATTATATACTTCGATAAAATTAATTGGATGGCTCGAACTTAAAATCACTTTGCCATTAGTAGGGTTTGGCATCAATTTTACGGTTACATTCAATTTGTCCTTGGTGGTTTCCGTTTTAGATTCGCGCAGGTAGTTGCTCAGTAAATCTTCAAAGTCCACTCCCAGCAGGCTACGTGCCCAAAAGGTGGCCTCTCCGCCTACAAGGCTCAGGGTGGAGCCAATGCTCATTAGCGTTGCCTTATCATTGGCTCCAATTGGATTGCCTATAGCAACAGTGCGCAGAAAAATATCGTTGACAGTTTTTATATTTTCAGCAACAATCCGTGTATCACTTATAGTATGATTCAAATTGTATGCTGCTTCAATTTCTCCTTTATTTATCATTTCTGCTACCTTATAAAATTGCCCTATCACATCTTGATCCATCGTTTGCTCAAATTGCAATCGCAACAGGGAGTCTATATTAAGTTCATGCATTGTATCTGCCCGAAGCGTATGATAGGCAAACTCATCCTCTGCATACCGGTTCTCAACTGTAAAATTATCGTAATTGGTGGAATCTTGTATAATACCTTCAAGGGTGCTTTCCAATTCATCATTTTGCAATAGCGAACAATCTACAGCAGTTGTCTCAATTTTGGGCTGAACAAAATTGGGGTTAAAAGGCACAGGAAAACTATTGGCTATGTTGGGGTCATAATGCCATCTAAAGAAATTACAACTACCATCAATATTAAATTGGCCAAAATTATTTACCCATGTATTTACATTAGCTTCATCATTACCAAGGTTTTGTACTTGGTTGGGCAATGTGGCTCCTATTAAATAAAATCCATTGTAAGTATCTTGATTAAGGTTGCAGGTAAATTTAAGATTTGGGCAATCGAAAATAGTTTCAAAGCCATGGCCACACCAATGCGTTTGATTATTGTGTATTGTACCATTGCTGCAAGTATTAAATAAATAGCCCTTTACTTTGTTGGCATATAGACTCATATTAGTCTGCGGTGGATGAGTTATCCATTTTACTGCATTCTCTCGCGCATCTATTTTATTGCAATTTAATGCCCGTATGCCCACATGCTCAAGCATGTTGGGTGCCGGATTACTAAAAAAACAAATCGTATTAAAATCTGTATTAACCTCGGTTGCATTTAATATGCTTATGCCTGTGCGGCAAGCATTTATACTATTACCATATACGTTGGCATAAAATGTTAATCCATTGTTTGCTCCAAGGCGTATGCCTGTTCCGCCAATGCCTCCATTAGCATTAAATTGATTATTAAATACCGTGCAATTGTTTATTGGGTTGGTCATGTTCAATCCAAATATCCCCATGCTGAAATTTGTAAATTCGTTTTCGTAAATATTTATTGCTGATTTAGTATGGCTTGCCAAATACATTCCAAATCGGGTATCATAAAATTTATTGTAACGCGTTTCATTCTCCACCATGTTGCGGGTATGTATCCCGTATTCAAGTCTTTCAAATATATTTTCTCCAAGGCCTATATTTCCAATGGTTACTTTGGCAGGGTTTTGCTTAAAACCATATGCTGCTATACCTATTCCATTCTCAAGGCCATCATCATTGGGGTCTATCAGTGGCATATCGCTAAACTGATTGTTTACAATATTTGCCTCACCATATATTACAGCAATTCCCGTATCAAGATTACGAAAATAGTTGCGATTATTACTATTGCCATCATTGCCTATTTGTAAAAAATCTATGTCATTACTTTTAACACCTGTATTGCTTCGTAAGCCTAAGTAAGGTCTTATGCAGGTTTGCAATGCCAAGGTGTTTTTATCATTGCACATAAACTTGCAATTGGAAATGCTCGATGTATTGGTACTGCTGCCAAATAATGGTGGTGTAAATAAAATACCCATGTTGTTTTTATTAAAGGTAACATTGCTCACCGTTAATTTTGCATTGTCCTTTGACCATATACCGTGCTTGGCATCTTCTATATACACAGCAGTGTTTGAAAAAAACAACGCATTGTCATTACCAACAGAACCTTCTAAATAAATGCCGCGCCACATATACTCGCCACAGCCATGAAAGTAGTCGCAAAGTGGACTACCTGAAGGTATCGTATTGCGTATAATTTTACCATATTGAACAACTATCTCCGAATTGGGGCCCATGATAAACTCCATGCCATCTACATCAAAATTCATATCTACTATTAATCGCCCATTTACAGCAATGGTAGGATGCGGATCATTGGGACTATTGCAGTTAAATATATTCTGCATCACAGCACTATTACCGGATATTGTAAGGAAGGGGCAATTGGTCAAACTACTTAATGTTTTTATCCCATCAACCCGATATGTACCCTCGCAACAATTATACACTTGTATGCTTGCAGTGGATGTATACCCACATTGATAAGTTAATGTAACCGTATATACTCCGGGATTATTAACTTCAATAGCCGGTGTAATGCCTACTATACTCGTTCCATTGCTCCAACTATACGATAGAGGTGGACATTCGGTTGTAGCAGTTAATGTAGCTGTGTTGTATTGGTCGGCACATAAGGGGATGTCGGGAGTTTGGGTAATGGTGGGTTGGGTTAAATTATGTATATAATTACATGCCAAATAAGCGTAAGATACCTGCCTCAATGCATTATAATGAAAAATCAAGTCGCATTGGCATTGGACTGCTAATGGCAGAATGTATATAGCAAAATAATCAACTTGAGTCTCATTTGCATTTTGCAATTTAAATGGGTTACCATTTTTCCACCACCACTTTTTGCGATAATTGCTGACCACCACTTGTAACGGTTACAATATATATTCCTGATGCTATGTTTGGCAAAGTCACGTTCTTTTGTAAATAGCCTTGCATAATTTTTTCATTTATGGAAAGATAAACTTCTTTACCCTCGCTGTTTACAATACGAATAGATGCACGGTTACCCTTTAACTTATTAGCATTGATGATGATAGCATGCCAAGACTGATGGTAGTAAGCATTTAATTCAGCTTGCACTAAAACATTACTTGCAATTGACAACCCAAGCGTATCGCAAATGCTGCCTGTAAGTGGCCCCATATTATAATCTGGCAAGTTGCTTGTACCTAAATAACAACGGGTGTTAGGCCCCAAGTAAAAACTATAAGGTGTAAAGTTGCAGGATGTTGCAGGACTGTCGGGCGAGTTTATTACTCCGAGGTATGTAATCTCGTTAGTGAACAAACTGTCGGGGTAGGGATACCATGGAAAAGCATATTGATTATCTGGATGCGAAACATATATTTTTTTATCTGGGCCTAAACGTAAAAATATGCTTTGATAGGGATGACAATACCAAATTGTATCACGATTAGGCCAAGGGGAAGGCAAACTCATATCCAATTGATATATATATCCGGTATCTTCAGTTATTTTATATTGCGACATATAAACAAAGCGGCCATTTGGTGAATAAGCTACACCCCAAAAAAGAGGATAATTCATGGTAACAGGATAATGCATGATGCGGTTGCTGGTAATGTTGCCAGTGCAACGGTCGAAATTAAACTCTTCAATTATTCCAGATGCTGATACTTGAGTAAATTTTGTACCATCTTTATTAAAAGCAATATGATGAAATCCATCAAATGAGCTTAAACCCGCTTTGCTTCCTATTGGGCCACTAAGACCTGTTGGCTCAAGCAACCAAACAAAAAAACTGTCACTTGGCACCACGGCACCTGTTCTTACTATTATCCACCAATCGCGACCATTACCATGTTTAACTGCTTGTATACAATCGGATAATTGCCTCGATGTATGTTTAATGTTTTTAGTTAGCACAACACCAGGTGAAAGAAAATTAGGTTTTGATATTATGGCAGAATATAATCCCCTATTGCTGTTAGATATTACTGTAGAGAATAAATAATATAAGGAATCATTATCCGGCAAAGGCACAATAATATCTGTATTATACCATGTATCACCAAAAATAGAATCACCATTAGTCATCAATTCAAAATCATTGTCATAAACAGCATCACAAGGATCAGGCAAGTTAGATATGCCAAATTCATAAAATAACAAATTCCCGGCTGTATCACTAATTGTTGACGATTCGCCTTTGCTTTTGCAATTCGTTTTATAAACTGCAGGGGTATTCAATCCATCAAAGTGCATACCTGCACTATCACCAAATACCCAATTGGCATTGCGGCCTTGAGCATAGACGTTTTGTATAAATACTGTCCATATCAGAAGAAGAATATAATTTTTCATGACCTAATATAAAGGGCAGTAACAAAGTTAGTGCCCTTTCATTTGCTTATTAATGATTTACAATTACTGTATAAAAACGAACATCTTGCTCAAACACTGCTTTAATAAAAAACACATTGCCTTCTATTTTTTGAAAATCGAATTCAATAGTTTGTGCATCCATATTGGTTTGTGCAACGCCAACTTGTTGCTGAAGGCTATTATATACTTCGATAAAATTAATTGGATGGCTAGAATTTAAAATCACTTTCCCATTAGTAGGGTTTGGCATCAATTTTACGGTTACATTCAATTTGTCCTTGGTGGTTTCCGTTTTAGATTCGCGCAGGTAGTTGCTCAGTAAATCTTCAAAGTCAACACCCAGCAGGCTACGTGCCCAAAAGGTGGCTTCTCCCCCTACAAGGCTTAGGGTGGTTGCCATATTAAGCAGTATAGTTTTATCATTGTCTCCTATAGGCTGGCCTATAGCAACAGTGCGCAGAAAAATATCGTTGACAGTTTTAATATTTTCAGCAACAATTCTTGTATCACTTATAGTATGATTCAAATTGTATGCTGCTTCAATTTCTCCTTTACTTATCATTTCTGCAACTTGATAAAATTGACCTATCACATCCTGATCCATCGTTTGCTCAAATTGCAATCGCAACAGGGAGTCTATATTAAGTTCATGCATTGTATCTGCTCGTAGCGTATGATAGGCAAACTCATCCTCTGCATATCGGTTTTCTTCTATAAAATTATTATAATTGGTTGAATCTTGTATAATACCTTCAAGGGTGCTTCCTAATTCATCATTTTGCAATAGCGAACAATCTACAGCAGTTGTCTCAATTTTGGGCTGAACAAAATTGGGGTTAAAAGGCACAGGAATACTATTGGTAATATTTGGGTCATAGTACCATTCAAATGGACTACAACTACCATCAATATTAAACTGTCCAAAATTATTAATCCATGTATTTACATTAGCTTCATCATTACCAAGGTTTTGTACTTGGTTGGGCAATGTGGCTCCTATTAAATAAAATCCATTGTAAGTATCTTGATTAAGGTTGCAGGTAAATTTAAGATTTGGGCAATTGAAAATAGTTTCAAAGCCATGACCACACCAATGCGTTTGATTATTGTGTATTGTACCATTGCTGCAAGTATTAAATAAATAGCCCTTTACTTTGTTGGCATATAGACTCATATTAGCCTGCGGTGGATGAGTTATCCATTTTACTACATTCTCTCGCGCATCTATTTTATTGCAATTTAATGCCCGTATGCCCACATGCTCAAGCATGTTGGGTGCCGGATTACTAAAAAAACAAATCGTATTAAAATCTGTATTAACTTCGGTTGCGTTTAATATGCTTATGCCTGTGCGGCATCCATTTATACCATTACCATATACGTTGGCATAAAAACTCAATCCATTATTGGCACCTAAACGTATACCGGTTGCTCCTATGCCTCCATTGGGATTTATTCGGTTATTAAATACCGTGCAATTGTTTATTGGGTTGGTCATGTTCAATCCAAATATCCCCATGCTGAAATTTGTAAATTCGTTTTCGTAAATATTTATTGCTGATTTAGTATGGCTTGCCAAATACATTCCAAATCGGGTATCATAAAATTTATTGTAACGCGTTTCATTCTCCACCATGTTGCGGGTATGTATCCCGTATTCAAGTCTTTCAAATATATTTTCTCCAAGGCCTATATTTCCAATGGTTACTTTGGCAGGGTTTTGCTTAAAACCATATGCAGCTATACCTATTCCATTCTCAAGGCCATCATCATTGGGGTCTATCAGTGGCATATCGCTAAACTGATTGTTTACAATATTTGCCTCACCATATATTACAGCAATTCCCGTATCAAGATTACGAAAATAGTTGCGATTATTAATATTGCCATCATTGCCTATTTGTAAAAAAATCTATGTCATTACTTTTAACACCTGTATTGCTTCGTAAGCCTAAGTAAGGTCTTATGCAGGTTTGCAAGGCCAAGGTGTTTTTATCATTGCACATAAACTTGCAATTGGTTATGCTCGATGTATTGGTACTGCTGCCAAATAATGGTGGTGTAAATAAAATACCCATGTTGTTTTTATTAAAGGTAACATTGCTCACCGTTAATTTTGCATTGTCCTTTGACCATATACCGTGCTTGGCATCTTCTATATACACAGCAGTGTTTGAAAAAAACAACGCATTGTCAGTGCCAACAGAACCTTCTAAATAAATGCCGCGCCACATATACTCGCCACATCCATGAAAATAGTCGCAAAGTGGACTACCTGAAGGTATCGTATTGCGTATAATTTTACCATATTGAACAACTATCTCCGAATTGGGGCCCATGATAAACTCCATGCCATCTACATCAAAATTCATATCTACTATTAATCGCCCATTTACAGCAATGGTAGGATGCGGATCATTGGGACTATTGCAGTTAAATATATTCTGCATCACAGCACTATTACCGGATATTGTAAGGAAGGGGCAATTGGTCAAACTACTTAATGTTTTTATCCCATCAACCCGATATGTACCCTCGCAACAATTATACACTTGTATGCTTGCAGTGGATGTATACCCACATTGATAAGTTAATGTAACCGTATATACTCCGGGATTATTAACTTCAATAGCCGGTGTAATGCCTACTATACTCGTTCCATTGCTCCAACTATACGAAAGAGGTGGACATTCGGTTGTAGCAGTTAATGTAGCTGTGTTGTATTGGTCGGCACATAAGGGGATGTCGGGGGTTTGGGTAATGGTAACTGGGCTATTAATGATTCCTTTTGTATAGTAATTTTCGCCATCTATTTGGTCGGGCAAAATGCCAGAGCCACGATATCCATTTGGGAAAGGGAAATTCAAGCCTGGTATTGCACTCAATTGCCAACTATTTGAAAGAGGATTCTCTGGGGTTAAGAATGCAGGAATTTGCAAGTTACCGGAAGCATTTCTAAAAAAATATAATTTGCCATCTACTCCCAATTCAATTTGCGACTTACCAAATTGGCTTTGCACCATATTGGATGCAGGTAATGCTTGCAAAGTAAGATTTACTGCTGACAGATCTATATAATGCAAGGTAGTAAAAGGTGCGTCTATGGTGGTATATAAGTACTTTCCAGAAGGTGAAAATTCCAACCCGTAGGCCCATTCGCTAATATTTACAAATGATTCATTCAATACAGTGAATCCATTTGCTGCTAAGTGAATAATATTTATACGATAATTAGGCCAAACAGATTCACTAAAAAAAGCAAGCAAATAGGTGCCATCTGCTTTTTCTAAAACTTCCATTTCACAGGCATTATTACTGGATATTTGCGGAGTTACCAAGGTAGGAATTTCGGTTGCATTACTTATCGAAGTATTTGAAACCGTTGAATAGTATAATTTGAGGCCATTATACATGAATAATAATCTATTCCCGGTATTGCAGTTTCTTTTTGAAACTGCAAAGTGCATATCTAAGAAATGATAATTTAGTTGAAACCAATCATTGGGTGCTCCATTAATATCTATTAAGTTGCCACCACCATTATTTGTATTGCCTGTTAACACTTTTGTATCCGCATTATAAACGAACCATTGCGGGGTGATGCCATTATAAGGAGGTGACTGATTGTTCTGTCCGTTTGGACTGCCACCTATAATAAAATATTTGTTGCAAGTAGGTAAATCATTTACAGGAACAATACACATTTCCGGGTAACCAAGACATAGAAAACTTCCACTATTAGGATTACCATTTAATAAATCAGATACATAAACGCCATTGTTATCAAAAAGCTCTTCATTTACAATATAAAATAATAGATTCCCATTGTCATCTTGTATTGCATTGTAGCTATGTACTGTTGTAACAGGTGTGCCAGCACCTATTG
This sequence comes from Bacteroidota bacterium, assembly GCA_016714535.1. Lineage (NCBI taxonomy): Bacteria > Pseudomonadati > Bacteroidota > Bacteroidota bacterium. Next base: position 160,430 of record JADKDR010000014.1, on the reverse strand, counting down.
GCGAAACTGCAGGAAACTGACCTTGCATCATTTTTACCTGCTGATGTGGGAAAGTCCAAATCGCGTTTTGCGCAATCAATTGAAATAGGGAAAATAATAAAAATGAAGTCATCACTAAAAACTTTAGGTTGGATTTTAGTTTTTGCTCAAATAATTTATAAAAGTAACTTAGAAAATTGTGCACACAAACAACGCGGGGGGGGGGGGGTAATTAAATTGCAAGACCAAATCAAATTCTGTTACACTTTTTTCTTTCAATCCTTGCTGAAGATAATTTTTTGAATTTTTCATAATATAATAAAATAAATTTTTTTGGTAACTAATATATTTAATATTCAATGGTCAAATATAAAAAACTGCATTTAGTATGCAATCAAATTTTTGTAAAATATAATAATCTTCAAATTGCCCATGATTTTGTCTCTTAAATTTCAGAAGCAACCATGCTCAATAAATATTTGAAAATATTTGTGACTCAAATAAAATTGCAATAAATTATTTGAAATATAGCGCGGTTATAAAACGCATCACTAAATTCCGAAGAATGTTTCATGGCTAAATCATAATCATTTTTGCTTCCTTCTAAATCGTCCAACTCTGCGCGCAGCAAGGCTTTTGCAAAAAAATATTTTTTTGAATTCGCTGTACTTAGGGTTTGCTGAAAATAGTATGTTCCTATAAAAATCAATAGATTTGCTACGAAACATCAAAAACATCTGCAAGGAAAAATGGCCAGAGCATCAATAACCCGTGCATCCAAACAAGAATATATTAGCACCTCTCAACTTACCTTTGAAGGATTCGAAACACCATTTGCTAAGAAATTAGATCCTAACAATCGTTGGGTAGTTCTTGCGCATCGCATACCTTGGGATAGGTTGGTGACATTGTACCAGAAGCAATTAAACCATCATACAAATGGAGCAAGTTTAATAAACCCGCGAGTTGCCATTGGGGCAGTAATAATCAAACAGCTGTGCGAATTAACGGACAGAGAGGCGGTATTACAAATACAAGAAAACATGTACATGCAATACTTTATTGGCTACAGCAGCTTTAGCAATGAAGCGCCATTCGATGCATCACTATTTGTGAGTATTCGCTTTCGATTAAACTTTGATTTGGTGGGCAAAATGAATGAGATGATGTTAGACCTTGAACATTCCCGAACGCAAGCACCCGACAGCAGTATCAATGCTGATGTAACGCAAACAAATATAGAAGATACGCCAACTGTTGCGAATGAAGTTGCGCCAACGCATAACGGAACGATGATAACAGATGCAACCGCAGCACCACAAGATATCAGCTATCCTACTGATTTGAATTTACTCAATGATGCACGTGAGAAGGCTGAAGCAAAAATCGATATTCTGCATTCGCATATAATGGCAGAAGAAAAGCCACGCACTTATCGAGAGTCAGCACGCAAACTGTATTTGAAAACCGTACAAAAGAAAAGTAAAACAAAAAGGGAAATACGAAAGGCCATACGAAAGCAGCTCAATTTTTTGCACAGAGACCTTCAAATCAAACACATGCAACTAGACCAACTCACATGCAACCCTTTGGATAAAAAAATGTACAAATACCTACTTGTAATTCAAACTTTGTACGACCAACAAAAGCAAATGTATGATACACACACCCACAGCATCGAGCACAGAATAGTAAGTATACACCAGTCTCATGTGCGCCCTATCGTGCGAGGCAAAGCAAACGCAAAAGTAGAATTCGGTGCAAAAATAAATGTAAGCCTAAACAATGGATATACCTTTATCGACCATCTATCGTGGAAAGCTTTTAACAAAGGCACACACCTAATAAGTTCGGTCGAACAATACAAAGCAAGATGGGGTTATAATCCTAAAGAAGTGCTCGCAGATAAAATATACTGTAATAGAGAAAGTCGAGCAAAGCTCAAAGAGTTAGGCATACAGCTCAAACAAAACCACTCGGCAGACCAAAGGCAGTAGAAACAGCATACGTATGTCCGGGGGAGCGCAATCCGATTGAAGGAAAATTTGGCCAAGCAAAAGGAGGGTATGGATTAAACAGAGTACGAGCCAAACTCCAACAAACAAGTGAATCTTGGATGGCCTCCATCATCTTGGCACTTAAACTGGTTAAATTAGCCATGGAAGCATCCTATTGCCTTTTGGGTAAAATGTGTCGGACTTTTTCAGCACAGTGCTCATGGATAGTAACTATTGCTATATGCTTTGTAAATTTAATTTTGAATCACAATTTGAAAATGGCCCGCGCTCGAACTTAATCAGCAAACCCTATATAGTCTTCTACTAATAAATTGGAATGAATAGCTCTAAAAAAAAATCCCGCAGACCATTACAGCCAGCGGGATTTGAAAGAACTTAGTATTAAGTTCTACTTTATATAAAATTACTTTTGACGATAAACAGTTACATTACCAGAATAATCCTTGTCTAATTGCTCTACAGTAAGGATATAATAATATACACCATCAGGTTGATCAGCAAAATTGTAATCATTCTTATACGACCCGTTTTCATAAATTACATTACCCCAGCGATTAAATAGTTTCAATTGTGCATTGCCAAACTGAGCAAGGTTTTGAATAAAAAACAAATCATTCATATTGTCACCGTTAGGCGTAACAATATTTGGAATAACGATATCGCAAAATGCAGGATCCGACTCAGGTCCATTTGCACATTCAACACCCAAGGCATGCACGGTAAAGGTAGATGGTGCTTCATTAACCCCATGGCTTGTTGGTGGTAGATTATTTGCAATAAAAGCTGCACCATTTATACTCACTTCATATCCCGAAGCCCCGGCTATGGCATCCCATGTATAAACAAACTGATATCCGCTTTGTCCTAAGGCACACTTAACAATTGGCTTACCTGGTAATTTTTCTACATTAACCACAACGGTATCGCGAGATTTACATCCATCGGTATTGGTTAATTCTACTACATATGAACCCGCTTGAGTGGCCGTATACGTTTGGTTATTATTGTTCAGGTTGGTACCATTTAGCGCCCATATATAGGAACTGCCAGGCACACTGGTTGAGATAGAGACATTACCTGTTTCGCAAATATCCTGATCGGCACCAAGATCAAACGGAGTAGAATTAGCCACTATAACCTGCACACTGCTCGAAGCTGTACATGTAGAGGCGCTAACTATTACCGTATACGTTCCTGCTGTTGTTGTAGTAATTGTTTGTGTTGTAGCTATTGGATTGCCATTCAATAACCACTGATAATTAGCTCCAGGATTACCGGCATCCAACACTGGGAAAACATCGCCATCGCAAATACTTAAGTTGTTACCCAGATTAACAACCGGAGCTGGCAGGTACTGAACATTGATGGTATCATATCCCTGACAACTTGGTCCATAAAATACATTGACCATGTACGTTCCGGTTTGTGCTGCGGTTAACTGTTGTGTGTTGCCACCAATAGGCGCACCATTAAAGTACCAGGTATAGGTTGCGCCCACATTGCCAGGATCCAATACAAGCGAATTCTGACTTGCACATAAGGTTGTATCATTGCCCAGATTGGCAGTAACAAAGGCGTTGGTATAGATAATTGCAACCGTATCATTAAGGATAAACTTATCACATGAATTGCTAATCGTATTATTATCAGTACCTGGTTTGGAAATAAGGTAATAAGGCTGATTGCCGTTTGCAACTCCTGAGAGTGTAATAGCAATCTGGTTAGTATATTCAATAGCAAATGAGCAGTTCACACCGGAGGCACTGGCAATCGGATAATTGGTGCCAATATTGTCTACAAATGTAAAATCAGAGCCATCACCGGCTATCGAATAACAAGAGATATCTTCGGGCATATTTACTACAAACGAACTAAATGCACATGAGCTGGCTGTATCTATTACCGGCAAAGCCATAATAGTAGGGTCAACAACAACAATGTTAATAGTGTCTGACTCTGGCATTTCAGTACCGCACTCTGATAATAACGTATTGTTATCTCCACCCTTCTTAATCCATAATTGAGTAGTGCCTTGAGTAAGGTGCTTATAAAAATAAACCTTTACTGAATCTGTAAATCCATTTACACAATTGTGTGGCTCGGCTTTAAAAATCGGGTTTGGTGCACCATTAGGCCGAATAGCTCTGAAGTCAGAACCATTAGGAGCAATAGAACCACATTGTACCACTTTGTCTAGAGGCACAATAATACAGGTATCTCTGCATTGGGCTTGCAACGCCTTAGGTACTCCATTAATGGTAGAGGTAGAGAAATTTGGAATAATTATGTTGCAGTTAGAAATAATATTAATCTGAATATCTCTGCGTATGGAGCCACGCAATAGGCCGGTAGTTTTATCGAAATCTTCTACCAATAATGCCATTACACCAACTTCAATAGCTGTTGGTGTAAATGCAATATAACCTTGTATAGGATCTACATTAACACCGTTAAGTGTTGTAAAAGGTGCAAGATACGTGTAGGGGTTAGCAAACTGAACCGGTGCGGCAATTGTACCGCAAGTGGCACTATAATTAAGTGGCTCAGTAAGTGAGAAGCGCAATGAGTCGCCATCAATATCCGTAGCAAACTGGCTAAAGTAGAAGGCATTGTTAATACAAAACTGCGTAACTGGTAAAGACGCAAAAGCTGCTGAACTATTAGCCGGAAAATTCAGGTTGTCTAATGTAGCATATACATTTTGTCCATCGCCACCCGGGTTTTGCAATGTGGTAATTGCTGGGTTACGGCAACACAGACCACCATCGGAAGTGTAAAAAACCCAATCGGTAGCTTGACCTGGAAGCGTAACCGTTACCTCATATACAAACTCCTCTATACCGTAAGCGGAACCACCCTGACAAGAGCTTAAGCCTGCGTTGATACAAGGAGGAGTGGGTACAACATTCGGGCCCGCAACTTGAGTGGCAGTAACAGTTCCCTGTTGACCCAAATTATTAGAAAAATAGCACAAATTGTAACTTGATGATACGGTGATCCCCGAACAATCGCGATACACTTTAAGCGTTAATTTAAAGGTGTTGGGCGAACCTGCGTACTCATAGGTAAGGTCCATTCCTGCTAAGTGAGATGCATTTAAATTACCTGCCATTAAAACAATAGCAAACAGTGCAACTAATTTTAGATAAAGATTCTTGAACATAACTTTTATTGAATTATTTTGATTGATTAATTTCTTTTTATTTATAGGATATTTCTTCTTCTACCTGATATCAATACTTCCACGATGTACAAGCGGTGAGTTATGAATTGTTTCGCCAAAGATAAAGTAAAAATAGGTGCCTGTTGATACCTGATTTCCATTTTTGTCCTTTCCATCCCATACTAATTCTGCTGTACCATTTTGTACTGACTTTATCGTCTTACCATTACGCTCATAAATCACCATATTGACTACTTTCATATTGTTGACGATCACCTTGAACTCATCATTTAGCCCATCTCCATTGGGTGTCATTACATTACTTATACGCTCCAAATCGAGGTATTGTGCAACATCATCCTTAGGCACAGATGGAATGGCTTTTTCATCTTCCTTAGTCTGACCCAGGTTATCAGGCTCTGCTTCAAGCTTATCGGGATTGGAATCTTGAGGGTCATTTTGTGTTTGCTTACCATCAACTCCATTTATTTGAGGAATTGCGGCAGGCGTATTAGCTTGAGGAGGTGCTGAGTTAGTGGTCGCATTTGCATCTAAATCAGGCGAGGTAGAGTTATTAGCACTAAGGGTATTTTCTTGATTAGCAACACTTTGAGTTGCTGCTATTATGGCATTTTCAGCTTGCTTAACCTTTTCTATTTCAGGATTTATGCCAATTGAAGATGGCTCCTCAACCTTTGCAACTTCTTTATTTTCAGAAGCAACGGTTGAACTAGAAACAACTTGTTCTGATTGTTTTAAATCGCTATCCTTATTGGTATAGAAAAAAGTAACTGCAGCAATAGTGCCTGCAAAAACAGCAGCAGCAATTGCCAAGGTAAGTTTTGAAATACCGGCTGTTCCAACTACAGCGGCTGTTGAACCTGCTTGTGCAATTGAACCACTTACCCGAGTCCAAATTTCAGGATTAACAGGCGACTCCAGGTTTTGTAACTGGTCTGCAAATAATTTATCTAATTCCTTATCGGTCATTTTTTTTCAATGGTAGCCTCGTTTACTTTTAAGAGGTCTCTTATTTCCTTATTTGTTTATACTGCTTACAACTGTTGCTTTAATTCGCTTCTGAAGATATTCGCGTGCCCGGCTTAATTGTGACTTGCTGGTACTCTCAGCAATCTTCAACTGAGCAGCAATTTCTTTGTGTGAGTAACCATCCAGAACATACATATTAAATATGGTGCGATACCCTGCAGGCAGCGAAGCAATTAATGTCATCAACTCTTTTGCCTGTATGCCATCGGTAGGCAGAGATGCAGAAGGTGGATCATTAAAGCGGGCGTCTATCACATCCATTCCTGGCATTTGAAGTTTTCTGCGCAATTCATCAAGCATATTATTAACTAGTACCCTGCGCATCCATCCCTCCAACGAACCTTCGAATTTAAAAGAACTCAGTTTGGTAAACACTTTTATAAATCCATCTTGCAAAAAATCTTCGGCTTCTTCCCTGTTTTCAGCATAACGCAGGCATACGGACATCATTCGGGGGGCAAAGCGGTTATACAATTCCTGTTGCGCTTTTGCTTCTCCTGCCAGGCATTGTGCTACAAGTTCGGCTTCATTCATTAGTGCTTTCTGATTTTACAAGACGCTGTTCTTTGCCTGGGGTTGCATCATTTATTTTTTTTATTAAAAATAATTTGAAGTTAAAATGCAGGTAACGTTGGCTTATTATCCAATATAATTTCTATTTCTGCAATATGTTCATTGGTTAGCTTGGGTAAAGTCTCCAATGCGGCAAGGTTTTCTGTTAACTGCGACACCGATGTGGCACCTAAGAGCACCGTACTAACATGAGGATTGTATAGACACCATGCTAATGCCAGCGAAGTAGTTGTTGTTCCCAGGCTATCAGCAATTGTCTTCATTTTTTTTACTTTTTCTATCCGTTGTTCGGTACGATTACGATCGCGCAGCCACTCAAGCCCATTAAATGCAAGTCGGGAGTTTTGTGGTACACCCTCGTTATATTTTCCGGTCAATATTCCACTGGCAAGTGGGGACCATATAGTGGTTCCCATTCCAACGTTTTTAAATATGTGTAAGAATTCCCTTTCCATTTTTTCGCGAGCAAACATGTTGTACTCAGGTTGTTCCATTGTTGGGCCTATAAGCCGATACTCGCGCGCAAACATGTGCGCATGCATTATTTCCGGTGCACTCCATTCGCTGGTACCCCAGTACAATATCTTACCTTGTTGCAATAAATGGTTCATGGCCCAAACTACTTCCTCAATCGGAGTATTTTTATCAGGACGATGACAAAAAAACAAATCCAGATAGTCTACGCTCATCCGCTTGAGGGCATCATGACAACATTCCATGATATGCTTGCGGCTTAATCCCCGTTGGTTTGGCTTGCTTTTTCACCATGAATGCCAAAAAAAACTTTACTCGAAACCAGATAGCTGCTGCGTTCCCACGCTACATTTGACAATACCTTACCAATCGCTTCTTCGGCTTTGCCGTTAGCATAAATCTCGGCACTATCAAAAAAGTTAACTCCTGCATCATAAGCCGTATGCATGAGTTGCTCAGTCATTGTATGGTCTATCATTTTGCCCATTGTAAGCCAGCTTCCCAATGATAATGCACTTACCTGTAAGCCCGAATTTCCTAATTTGCGATACTCCATTTTATTTTATTTTTAGGGTGTCAAAGGTTGTTCTTTTAAAAAGAAAATCATAGCTCGGTGTTATTCTTTCAGTTTAATGTTAAATATTTTTGTAGTTATAAATTATTCTGTTTCCTTTAGGACATTATTAAAAAAAATCTGCAATGAAAAAGTTTATTCCATTCTTAGCTATCGTCTTATTTATTCTTAGCGCTTGCGAAAAAGAAACCACAACAACAAGTGAACGTAAGGCAACAGGGCAATCAGGTTCTATAACCCGCTTTGCCATTAAAGATAATTATATGTATACCATTGATGTTAACTATGTAAAAATATTTGACATAAGTAACAACGATAACCCGGTATATAAAAACTCAATCAAGTTGGATTATGGTTTAGAAACCATAACCATATATGGTAATGGCATTTATGTTGGCGCCAATGATGGTTTATACTATCTTGATATTAATAATCCTGAAAACCCAATTCCTCGCCCAAAGTAAATCATGAAGTGAGTTGCGATCCGGTTTCAGTGCAAGGACATTATGCTTACTCCACTCAAAATGCTTATACCATTGGATGCGGGCATGCTTACAGCAAAAGTATATTAGCGGTATATGATGTACAAAACCCACAAATTATAAAAACAGTTGCAGAAGTAGAGCTAGAAGAGCCTTATGGCATTGCTGCTGAAGGCAACTGGCTTTACGTATGCGAAAACAATACCGGGGTTCTTATTTTTGATATTTCAAATCCGGCATTTCCTGTTTATAGTCATGAAATTCCAATGGCCAATTCAAGGGATATAATTCTCAATTATCCTTTTATGTTGGTTAGCTCACTAAGCAATGTGCAGTTGTATAATTATTCAGATATAAATAATATCACATTGGTAAGCACCTTCCAAACCAAATAATGCGCCTTGTAGCGTTAGCCCTAGTTTTTTTCATTTCAACTGTTTGTGCTGCACAGCAAGATAGCAGTGTAGTTCCAAAGTGGTCATTAGTTACCAAGCCATTTTACATTTTCGATCCTCTTAATCAGGGCTTAGAAGCAGGTATTGGTTATCGCTTTAACAATATCTTCAGCGCCCAGTTTAGAGGCGGCCCAATGTTTTCAATTTATAAAGCCGGCCCAAATTTTAAGAACAACAATTATGCAGGGTACCGCATAGCAGCTGAGGTACAGCTAAACGTATTTCGCACAAGCTACGAAAGTTACTATGTGGGTGCAGAATATCTTTATAAAGATTTCACAAGAACAAAACAGGAATGGTTTTTACGAATGGGTAATAAATATCAGCAGCTTTTGTTGCTCAGTAAGTTTTATGATGTGCATGGCCTTCATATAAAAGCAGGCTTAAATACAATTAATAGTAGCAGGCGAATTGCTTACGAATTTTACGGTGCAGTTGGAGCAAGAATTAAGTATGTATCCTTTAGCGAACTACCGGATGATGCAAGGTTTTTGGAGCAATCAAATTTTGAAAACGAAACGATTGAAGGCAAGAGCGGAGTCCCTGTTTTGTTTTTAGGTATGATAATGCACTTCAGGTTTACAAAAAATTATTAAACCAGATTTTGATATAGCCGTTGATCAAAACTAAATGGCTCGCAATTAATTATTTTAAGGAGGGAAGCTTTGGGATGTTGTGGATTGATAATATAATTGAACTCCCCCGGTAATACGGCTGAGGGAGCTTTTAGAAATAAATACATATTCTGTTTTAAAATACGGGTCCCTGTTTTCTTAGTAGTAGCTCCTGCAGGAATTTGCTTCCAATTTTGAGGAAGCTCCGAAGTTTTAATTTCAAATCCTTTTATCTTATCAGGAATTTCAATTTCTACTGAATACAATTGAGCGGGAAATGAATGTAACGGACTTTGGCAAAGCAATTCCAATGCGGCCAATGATAAATGAGATGAAGTATAAAGTGCTGCAGTACCAGGCTCATTCCAACGCCCACCGTATAACAAGGCTCCCGTGCCACTAAGATCGCGGATGTGTTTCCTAGCAGCAATACGATAAACGCGCATGAACAATAAACTTAAATATAAATACCATATTCAATGCGCATAAGCGTTGTCATAACCAACTTGATACCTGTACTTGTTTTCAACAAGTCGAATGGTTTGCGATTATGCAAAGCAGGAATAGGACTGTTTAGCCACAAGTTGAATTTCTCCTTATTGCCAAAAATTTCTTTGCCTTTAGCGGCCACCTCAGCTATGTCAATAGTCTTTTGCGAAATGGCAGCGCTCATCACATCGGTTGCTTTTTTACGTTGAAAAGTACGGATAGAAACATTGAGTAGTTGACTCATCTTATCCATAGATATATCGAGAAATTCGCTGACAGCCTTTACCGATTTCATTTTTATACCTGACTCAGCCTGCTGGATTAGGTCAAACTCGTTTTTGATTTTTGAGTTCAACGCTTTACCACCAAGGATGTTGTAAAGATCATCGAAAAACACGTCAGCAATAGATGCATCAGAAAAAGGCTCTTCAAGTGCTATAGCAACAGGTGTTGCCTTTACCGGTAATCGTTTTGTTTTGCGCATGCGGCAAATGTACAACAATATGCGACAAATGTCGCACACTGTGCAAAATATTTTTTTTATTGAGCTAATACCTTTCGGTGCATAAATAGTACTTCACAATTGGCTCGCTCAGCACAGAAATATTTAAGTTATCAGAAGCCTTGGCGATATCCAGCACCTCGCCATTTTTATAAAGAATATTTATCTGTTCCGTATTTGGCTTATACGCATTGTTTGAAACGGTTCCTGTAAAAATAAAATAGGCTGCCTCTTGCTTGCTTATTTTATAAGTCTCGCAAACCGAATTAGTCAATTGCTCAATTAACTCCTTCTCAAAAGGAACTTTTGCAATATTTATCTTATACAAGTTTCTGTTTATGATATTGGAAGATAGACGCGAAAGCACAAAGTCACTATGGCGCATCCATACTTTTATGGCTGCATATAAATCATAATCATCAAGCGCAATGTAGTTGGTTAGTACTTCCTTATTATTGTAAAAGTCCTCATTGCTAATTCGGTTTTGTAGAAAAAAGTTAAGAGCAGGTGTAGCAAATAATGATTGGCCGCTTTCGGCCAATTCCACGGCACGCTTAAGAATATTGACCAGCAAATTTTCTGCTGACAATACCGTTTTATGCAAATACACTTGCCAGTACATAAGCCTACGTGCTATAATAAAATTCTCTACCGAGTATATTCCCTTTTCTTCCACTACGAGCGAATCATTGTGTACATCGAGCATTTTTATGAGGCGGTCACTACTGACCACTCCTTCGGTTACACCGGTAAAAAAACTATCGCGGTTGAGGTAATCCAAACGGTCCATATCAAGTTGAGATGAAACGAGCTGATGCAGAAATTTTTTCGAATAGGTGTTTTTAAAAATTTCAAGTGCGAGCTCGAGCTTCCCTCCCATCTCATTATTTAGTGCTTCAATTATGATTTCTGATATTCTTTCGTGATGAATGCCGCTAACTATGGAATGTTCGAGTGCATGCGAAAAAGGGCCATGCCCGCTATCATGCAATAGTATAGCAATAGTGGCAGCCTCGGCTTCTTCATACGAAATTTTTACATCTTTGCTTCGTAACGAAGCAATGGCTTGCGTCATCAGGTGCATAGCACCAAGGGCATGATGGAATCGCGTATGCAGGGCCCCCGGGTATACATAATGCGTAAGACCTAACTGCCTTATTCTACGCAGTCGTTGTACATATGGATGCGCTATAAGCTGGTTAATTACCGGAAACGGAATTTGTATAAATCCATATACCGGGTCATTGTAAATTTTGGAAGTCATGCTGCTAAGGTAGTAAGCACTGCGCTATGTACCAAACTATGTTGATGATAATGATGCTTAAATTTTATTAAAAATTATCAATCGAAACATATATTATCACCGTTACATCGGTCTTTTGTGAAACAAAAAAGCCCATGCATCTGCATGGGCTTTTAAGATTTTTTTACCTGTGCTTATTTCTTTGCTGCCGGTTTTGCTGCTGCTGCTGGGGCTGCCTTAGCTGCCGGGGCTGCTTTGGCTGCTGCCGGGGCTGCTGCTGCCGCTGCTGCCGGGGTCTCAACTACATTACGAGTAGTACGAACTCCAACAATCATGTTGCTTGGCGTATCCAGAAATTCAACATTGGCCATCTCCATTTCGCCTACCTTTATTGTTCCTCCTATTTGCAATGAAGAAATATTTACCATAATACGGTCAGGAAGATTGGCAGGTAATGCTTTTACTTTAAGTTTCTTTAACTTCTGTATTAATTTACCTCCTTGCTTAACCCCTTCAGAGGCTCCTTCCAACTTTACCGGTATTTCCATAACTACCGGCTTTTCAGGAAAAATCTGAAGAAAATCGATGTGAAGAAGTTTGTCTGACACAGGATGAAACTGTAAATCCTGCATTACTGCCTTGTAGCTACTGCCATCGATAGACAATTCTACCGTGTGTACATCGGGCGTGTACACCAAATGCTTGAACGACATGGCCGGAGCAGTGAAAGGTACCTGCTCTTTACCACCGTAAAGAACGCAAGGCACGTGTCCTGATGCTCTCAATTCTCTAAGTGCTGACTTAGATAAATTTACCCTTTTGGTACCCGCAATTGCGAATGATTTCATTTTGTTTTGTTTTTAAAATTTGAAATTTATAATGATTAATATCCTTTTACAAATAATGGACTAAAAGATTCGTACGAGTAAACCTTTTGAATTGCTCGTGCAAATAACTCTCCGGTTTTAAGAACTTTAATCTTTGGAGATTCATGCTTTAAAGGGATGGTATCGCATACGATAATTTCTTCTATAGGAGATTTTTCGAGGCGCTCGTAGGCAGGACCCGACAAAACGGGGTGTGTGCAAAATGCACGTACACTGCGGGCTCCGCGATCTATCAGTATCTCGGCCGATTTAGTCATGGTGCCGGCAGTATCAATTATATCATCTACTAATACCACATCTTTGCCCTCAACATCACCAATTACCTGCATGCTTTCAATTTCGTTTGCACGCTTGCGATGCTTATCACAAATAGCCATTTCTGCATTAAAATACTTGGCATAAGTGCGGGCACGATGTACGCCTCCCATGTCAGGAGCAGCAATCAAAAGGTTATCGAGCTGGAGGCTCTTTATGTACGGAACAAAAATAGTTGTTGCATCCAGGTGGTCTACCGGAACATCAAAGAATCCTTGTATTTGCGCTGCATGTAGGTCCATAGTCATAATGCGGGTAATACCGGCAGCCGATAATAAATTGGCAACCAACTTAGCTGCTATAGCAACTCTTGGCTTGTCTTTACGATCGCTTCGGGCAAAACCAAAATATGGAATAACCACTGTTATGTAATGGGCGCTTGCCCGCTTAGCTGCATCTACCAACAGCAATAATTCGAAAAGGTTTTCGGTTGGCATGCAAGTAGATTGAATTAAAAACACATCACATCCTCTAACCGATTCATCAAAACTTGGAGAAAACTCTCCATCGCTAAATCGCGAAACGGTTACCTCGCCTAGGGCTTGTCCGTAAGCCTCGGATATTTGTTCGGCCAAATATTTGGACGCAGTACCCGAAAAAATTTTCACCTGATTAGCAACTCGCTGACTGTCTTTCATTTTGCAATGCCCTTATATTTTAGGGAGCGCAAAAGTAAATTATTTTTTGAAATAAAAAAGGTTTGAAATAATGGCGCTTATTATTATTTGATTAATGCCATCGGCTTTTTACGATAAGCCCCGCACTTGGAATGGGATGCTTACGCTTGTGCGTGATTAATTCAACAAATATTGCTGTTTAGAAAAAGTTAGGGTTTGAATCGCACTTGTCAGAAGTCTTAATGCAGTTATGCCAAAATCTCCTTATTTATTTTCAAAAACAAAAAAATTAATACTTTCGCCCGCTCAATAAAAATTCCATTCATGCCCGGGTGGCGGAACTGGTAGACGCGCTAGACTCAAAATCTAGTATTGGCAACAATGTGGGGGTTCGATTCCCTTCCCGGGTACAACATTAAGGCTGTTTTAATCGACAGCCTTTTTTTATTTACGCCTATGACCACTAAAAAAGCGGCCTCCCATTGGAGGCCGCCTCACTTAAACAGAAATAAAACCACCTTAAATCAATTAACCATTTATGTATTCATTCAATTCATTTATGCTGCTCGAGAAAGTAAACTCATTGTTTACCATAAAATAATTCTCGCGGTCAACGGTGCTTTGGTATGCAGACTTTGCAAATGCTAACCGATTGCTTTCAAATGTAAATTCGCGCATTAGTATGGCCACCTGACGGCTACTAATTTTATTTATGCGCAAAGCTGCAAGCGCTATACTAAGTTTGGTATCGTCAAAATTCTGATTACAAACTGTTCTTCGCAAATCTTCAAATTGCGTATCGCTCATGTAGCATTGACTGGCGCAAACCTGCTGATTATTGTAACCTCCACCATTACCATTGTATCCATAGTACCCATTATCAATGACAACCGTATTAGGAATTACTGCAACAACTTGCAAGTTCTGAAAACCACGTAATACGGTACTCATTTCGCTTGCTTGCTCCACATACACCATTTGATTAAAAACCAAACGTGGGGCATGTTGAGGGCGTATTTTATACACTGTTACTTGTCGGTATCCTGCTGGTATGCCGGTTAATAAATGCTTGCGCGAATAATTTGTAAAAGGCCCTTTATCAATAGATATGCTGATAAGGCTGTTATCATTGGTTCGTATAGCAAAACTGCTAAGTAGATGATTGGCCTGCGCTGCTATGCTTATGGTGATAAGCACTAAAATAAAAAGTACTGTTTTTCTCATAATGGCTTGCTCCTTTCTTTTTTGGTTTAACCTATTTGATTAATGTTTGTATTGACATTAATTCAATACGTATGCCATCTAAACATGAAATGGCCTTCATTCATAAGGTATTCATAAACAGAAAAGCAAGAATGCAACGCAACATATAACCTTGCTGCAAGTTGCACATACAACATATGACTTCACCTTTTTAGTTGAAGTTTAGTAACAAACTCATTTAGATTTGCTAAAAAAATAAAGTTGGGAATTAGCTGTTTGCTACCACCTAAATTTTTGGCATTAGAGAATGTTGCGTTGCAACATTTATAAAAAAATAAAATGATTTAATCTTAAGATGAAAAATGCAAATAAAATGTTGAACGAAGCTAGTTAAGCATTTACTCGTCAATTCGAAAACTTACCAAATCGTAAAAAGAATTTACACGCTCAGTAATTTCTTTTTCAGATAATTGAAGCATACGCTCGGTGCCAAATTTTTCTACACAAAAAGAAGCCATGGCTGAGCCAAAAATGATGGCACGCTTCATATTATCAAAAGAAATATCATCTGTTTTGCATAAATAACCGGCAAAACCTCCGGCAAACGAATCACCGGCACCGGTAGGGTCAAACACTTCTTCAAGCGGTAAGGCTGGAGCGAAAAACACTTCGTTTGAGTTAAACAACAATGCGCCATGTTCTCCTTTCTTAATTATTACCACTTTGGGGCCCATAGCAAGTATTTTGGTTGCCGCTTTGCGCAACGAATATTCTTTACTAAGCTGTCGCGCTTCTTCATCATTAATACTCAACACATCAGCACGTGGTATCATTTGCATTAACGCATCCCATTGTGAATCCATCCAAAAATTCATTGTATCCATTATCACCAGTTTAGGGCGTGCAGCAAGCCGCTCGAGCACCTGCATTTGTATTTGTGGCATCAGATTGCCAAGCAATAAGTAATCAGTATTTGCATATGATGCCGGAACCTGAGGATCAAAGCTAAGCAATACATTAAGTTGGGTATCGAGCGTATCGCGGGTATTCATATCCGCATGGTACTTGCCACTCCAGAAAAAAGATTTCTCTCCCTTTTTAATTTGCAACCCATCGGTATTTATACCCATGGCACTAAACGTGTCTATCATAGACTGTGGAAAATCGTCACCTACTACCGAAATAATATTTACCGGCTTGGTAAAATATGATGCGGCAATAGAGGCATAGGTTGCAGCACCTCCGATAATTTTATCTGTTTTTCCAAAAGGAGTTTCGATGGCATCAAAGGCTACTGTGCCTACTGTTAAAAGGTTCATTTTACTTAGCTTAATTTTTGCGGGTGCAATGATAGGGAAATAATCAGAAGAATAAATTCAGACCACGAAAACGTACCTCACGTGCTTTGATAAATTTGTTTCTCACATTGATGCACTATTATACATTTGCACAAGAGTTGATTATTGCCCTTTAATAAATCTGCCTTTATGAAAAAACTTTTCCTTTTAGATGCTTTTGCATTGATATATCGCGCCTATTTTGCTTTTAGCAAGAATCCCAGAATAAACAGTAAGGGCATGAATACAAGTGCCATATTTGGCTTTACCAATACCTTGCTCGATATATTGAACAACGAAAAACCAACGCACCTGGGTGTTGCATTTGATACCAGCGCACCTACTGCCCGCCACATTGATTATGTTGAGTATAAGGCTCAGCGCCAAGAGGTACCCGAGGATATTCGACTTTCAATTCCCTATATTAAAGATATTATTCGCGCTTTCAATATTCCCATCCTAGAGATGGATGGATATGAGGCCGATGATGTTATTGGAACGATAGCACGCAAGGCTGAGCAACAAGATTTTAACGTGTTCATGATGACACCTGATAAAGATATGTGCCAGTTAGTTACCGAAAAAGTATTTATGTACAAGCCGGCCAAGTTTGGAGCGCCTGCCGAAGTAATGGGAATAGATGCAGTGTTGGAGAAATACGATATCAAACGTGTTGATCAGGTAATTGATCTTTTGGGGCTGATGGGTGATGCGGTAGATAATATTCCGGGTATAAGAGGAGTAGGTGAAAAAACTGCTAAAGATTTATTGAAGCAGTTTGATACGGTTGAAGGAGTGTTGGCTAACACTGATAAATTAAAAGGTGCTTTGCAAAAGAAAGTTATTGAAGGTGCAGACAATGCACGCCTTTCAAAACAGCTGGCAACCATTATTATAGATGCACCCATCGATTTCGATCATATGCACTTAGAAGTAGCGCCTGTGAATCGCGAAAAAATACAATCTATTTTTGCAGAGCTTGAATTTAAACAACTTACCAAACGGGTGTTAGGTGAAGAGCCTACAACTGCTGCTCCAATATCAAAACAAGGGAGTCTGTTTGATGCTGATACGGATGCAACTGCTGAACCAGCAACAATTGTCAGCAACAAAAAAACAATTAACGATGTTGCTCATACTTATTTCCTTTGTGATACAGAAGCTAAGCAAAAAGAATTGTTAACCCTGTTAATGAAGCAAACTGAAGTTTGCTTTGATACCGAAACTACCGGTATAGATGCCAACAGTGCTGAGTTGGTTGGTATGTCATTTTCTTTTGAGCCTTACACAGGATATTATATTCCAGTAAGTGCAACATATGACGATGCTCTTGCTACCGTTAACCTTTTTAAACCTTTTTTTGAAAATACTAGCATTGCCAAAGTGGGGCAAAACATGAAATATGATATACTCATGCTGCGTTGGTACGATATTGTAGTGCAAGGAGAAATGTTTGACACCATGCTGGCACATTACCTGCTTGAGCCTGATCAGCGACATAATATGACTGTGCTTTGTGAAACATACCTCAACTATTTGCCCGTACCGATAGAAAATTTGATTGGAGAAAAAAAGGCCAGTCAGATAAGTATGCGAAATGTTGCTTTGGAACAAATAACTGAATATGCTGCCGAAGATGCAGATGTAACCCTACAACTAAAACATATACTGTTACCGTTATTACATGAGAATAACCTATATAAACTTTTCAGCGAGGTAGAAATACCGTTGATGAATGTACTGGTTGCTATGGAAATGGAAGGTGTTGCCATCGATGCTTCCTTCTTAAATGAATATGCGCTAGTGTTGCAAAAAGAAATTGAAGTATCAGAAAAAGATATCTATGAAGCTTGTGGACTTACCTTTAACATTGCTTCACCACGCCAATTAGGCGAGGTGTTATTCGATCATTTAAAAATTGACCCTAAAGCCAAGAAAACCAAAACCGGACAGTATGCCACAGGGGAAGATGTGTTAAGTAAACTTGCAGATAAGCATCCTGCAGTAAATAAAGTATTGGAATTTCGCGAACTCGTAAAATTAAAGAACACGTATATTGATACACTACCAACCATGGTAAATAAGCGAACACTCCGTGTACATACATCGTTTGCACAAGCTGTAGCAGCAACGGGTCGCTTAAGTAGCAATAATCCCAATTTGCAAAACATTCCTATCCGCACCGAACGTGGTAAAGAAATACGCAAAGCGTTTATAGCTCGTAATGATAAATACACGCTGATGAGTGCCGACTACTCGCAAATTGAATTGCGCATAATTGCCGAGTTTAGCAAAGATGAAAGTATGATTGATGCATTTAAAAATGGTATCGATATACATGCAAGCACGGCAAGTAAAGTTTACAATGTTGCCCTTGCCGATGTTACCGGTGACATGAGGCGCAATGCAAAAATGGTGAACTTCGGAATCATATATGGTATAAGCGCTTTCGGTTTATCGCAACGATTGAATATACCGCGAGGCGAAGCCAAAGAAATTATCGATAATTATTTTGCACAGTACCCCACCATAAAAGCATACATGGATGGCAGCATACAACAAGCCCGCGAAAAAGGTTATGTTGAAACTATATTAGGACGCAAGCGATATTTGCGCGATATAAATTCGGCAAATGCCGTAGTACGTGGTTTTGCCGAACGCAACGCTATTAACGCACCCATACAAGGCAGTGCTGCCGATTTAATTAAAGTAGCCATGATTAATATTTACAACGAATTTCGTGCAGCTAAATTCAACACAAAAATGACTTTGCAAGTACATGATGAACTTGTGTTTGATGTACCTCTCGATGAAGTAGAAATTGTAAAACCTGTAATAAGAAAATGTATGCGCGAAGCAATCAAAATGACCGTACCCCTCGAAGTAGAAATTGGTGTGGGGCACAATTGGTTGGAGGCGCATTGATGGGGAGGTGAAATACCATGCGTTAAGCCCATGGATACAATTTGATGTGGCTATAGGATTTTGTGTGGCTATATCTTGCAGTCAGAATTTGCAGCGAAAGCAACAATTCTAAAAACTCGACTCACCTCTACCATTCGAAACCCACAAGGTTTTAAAAACCTTGCGGGTTTTATTGCGCGTTATAAAATTTCAGTTTAAGCCTTTGAGCCGCAAGCTGGACTCAATTTTGTAAGGATAGATTTTAATCTATCCCAAAAGGGAATGTAAAAATTTAAAAACGTGTAAGTTTCAAAAACCCATCAAGAATTTTTATACTATTAAAAAATACTTAATAACTCAAAAACCTATTAACTCAATAACTACTCTGGGGCCTTGAGTTGAGCCACATATCAAGAATAGAAAGAGGTATTATTAACACCAGCATTACAAACGTATTTCGCATTGCAGAAGTATTAGAAATTGCTTCGGCAAAGTTAATTGAGTTAAATTTGGAGTCATCCTAAGTTTAAGTTGCTACAGCAGTATTCAATCTTTTATTATTTGAAAGGCAATCTTCACTATTAGGGCAATTCCTTATTTTAAAAAAAATAAGTAAGCACTAATTGGGCAGAATATGATGAACTGTGTTTTAAGCCTTGTTGCTTTGTGCAATTATAAACACAGCGTTACTCATAATTAATTCTGAGGCGTTATTTTTTCAAACGTACATTGCTGTTCATTTGTGCAGCAATTGAAACGTTCGTTTTCAAGCAAATATTCTAACAAGCAGTATTAAATCTGATGCAAAAAATTCAAAAACTTTTGGTGGCGAATCGTGGTGAAATTGCCATACGCGTATTGCGTGCAGCGGCCGAACTAGGCATACGCACCGTAGCCATATACACTTACGAAGACCGCTATTCGCTTCATCGCTATAAGGCTGATGAATCCTATCAGGTGGGCGATGCTTTGGAGCCGCTAAAACCCTATCTCAACATTGAAGAAATTATACAGGTTGCAAAAAAATACGAAGTGGATGCGATACATCCCGGTTATGGATTCTTAAGCGAAAATGTACAGTTTGCAAGGCGCTGTCGCGAATCAGGAATCATTTTCGTAGGGCCTAAACCTGAAGTCATGGAAAAGCTAGGTGATAAAGTGGCAAGCAAACTGGTAGCACGTTCGTGCGGAGTGCCGGTTATTGAAGACAATCAGCAGAAACTAACCGAAGTGAGCATTGCTAAGACAGAGGCAGCCCGCATTGGTTTTCCGGTGATACTTAAAGCAAGTGCCGGTGGTGGTGGTCGTGGCATGCGTGTGATACGCCAAGCCGAAGATCTTGAAAAAGCATTTATCGAAGCACGCAGAGAAGCTGGCAATGCCTTTGGTGATGATACTATTTTTATTGAAAAATTTGTTGACAACCCCAAGCACATCGAAGTGCAAATATTGGGCGATGAGTATGGGAATATAGTCCATTTGTTTGAGCGCGATTGCAGCGTGCAGCGCAGGTTTCAAAAGGTGGTTGAAATTGCACCTGCACCCTCGTTGCAACAACATACCAAAAATAAATTATTTGAATATGCCCTTGCTATTGCTCATGCAGTAAAGTATAATAATGCCGGTACGGTTGAGTTCCTTGTAGATAGGCAGGAGCAAATCTTTTTTATTGAAGTTAATCCACGCGTACAGGTAGAACACACTGTAACCGAGCAGGTCACAAACATTGACATTGTGCGTTCGCAAATATTGATTGCAGATGGAAAAGAATTAATGAGCAAAGAAATTGATATTCCCAATCAGGAATCGTTGCGCTGTCACGGTTTCGCTATACAATGCCGAATTACAACCGAGGACCCTCAAAATAATTTCAAACCCGACTATGGTACGCTCATCGCCTATCGCAATGCAGGGGGCTATGGAATCCGAATAGATGAAGGCAGTTCTTATCAAGGTGTAAAAATTTCACCCTTCTTTGATAGCATGTTAGCAAAGGTAACAGCTACCGGCAGAACACTGCGCGGCACTAGTGCACGTATGTTACGCACCCTGGCCGAATTCCGCATACGCGGAGTAAAAACCAATATAGTATTTCTGGAAAATGTGTTGCGCCATGAGGTTTTTCAGTCGGGACAATGCACGGTGCAGTTTATCGAAAATTATCCGGAGCTGTTTAATTTTAAAACCCGGCAAGATAGTGGCACCAAGGTATTGCGATATCTGGCCGAAATATGTGTAAACGGAAATCCCGATGTAACCAAAATAGATAAGGGCAGGAATTTTCTGACACCGGTTATCCCCACTTACAACAAGTATGAAAAGCCAACAGATGGCACCAAGCAATTGCTTAATAAACTTGGTCCTGAAAAATTTGCTGATTGGTTAAAAGCAGAAAAAGAAATAAAGTATACCGATACCACCTTGCGCGATGGGCATCAATCGTTACTTGCTACACGTGTGCGCACCGCTGATATGCTTAACATTGCAGCAGCCTTTGCACATTATCATCCGCAAACATTCTCTATGGAAGTGTGGGGTGGTGCTACTTTTGATGTGGCCTTGCGCTTCCTGCACGAGTGCCCATGGCAGCGGCTTCGTAGCCTGCGTGCTGCAGTACCCAATATTTTACTTCAAATGCTTATTAGAGGAAATAATGCAATAGGTTATGCCGCATACCCCGATAATCTTGTCGAAAAATTTATCGAGCAATCCTTTGCGAATGGAGTTGATATTTTCAGGATTTTCGATTCGCTTAACTGGACCAAGAGTATGCGAGTAAGCATAAACGCGGTGCGCGAGCGCACCGCAGGTATTGCAGAGGCATGCATTTGTTACACCGGTGATATACTCGATAAAGAGCGAGGCAAAAAATACTCGTTGCAATATTATGTTGACCTCGCTCTGCAATTGCAGGATATGGGAGCGCACGTGCTAGGCATTAAAGATATGTCGGGATTGCTAAAGCCATATGCGGCTGAACTATTGGTTGCTACGCTTAAAGAAAGACTCGACATACCAATACATCTGCACACGCATGATACCGCAGGTATACAATCTGCAACTTATTTAAAAGCCGTAGAAGCAGGAGTAGATGTTATTGATGTTGCTTTAGGCGCCCTATCAGGACTGACTTCGCAGCCCAACTTTAATTCGGTAGTCGAAATGTTGCATAATACCAAACGTGAACAGAAGTTCGATATTAATTCGTTAAATGAGTTTTCAAATTATTGGGAAACCGTGCGCGAATTTTATTATCCTTTTGAAAGCGGCTTACTGGCAAGTACTGCCGAAGTATACAAACACGAAATTCCGGGAGGACAATACAGCAACCTGAAACCGCAGGCCAACTCCCTCGGCTTGTCTGAAAAAATGCATGAAATTAAAAAGGCATACGAAGATGTAAATATGCTGTTTGGCGATATCGTAAAAGTTACTCCTTCAAGTAAAGTTGTCGGAGATATGGCCTTGTTTATGGTCACTAATAAATTAACCAATGTCGATATTTTTTCAAAAGGAAATTCGCTTTCGTTTCCAGAGTCGGTAAAGAGCATGATG
Organism: Bacteroidota bacterium; assembly: GCA_016714535.1. NCBI lineage: Bacteria > Pseudomonadati > Bacteroidota > Bacteroidota bacterium. Next base: position 137,996 of record JADKDR010000014.1, on the reverse strand, counting down.
CGTGGTGATCTTGGGCAGCCTCCCGGAGGCTGGCCTGTGCAATTGCAGAAAATAATTTTAAAAGATGAGCAACCTTATACCGATTTGCCCAATGCACATTTGCAACCTATTAATTTTGACAAAGAGTTTGACGCCTTTATCGAAACTTACGACAACAGTTGCACTATGCTCGATTTCCTTTCATCTAAATTTTATCCCAAGGTGTTTGACGAATACTATCAGCACCGCAAACAATTTGGCGATGTAAGTTCCTTACCTACCACTGCCTTTTTTTACGGGATGAAAAACAATGAGGAAATTCTAATCGAGATAGGAAAGGGTAAAACCGTTATTGTTCGCTTATTGTACATTGGCGATGCCGATGAAAATGGCATGCGTACTGTATACTTCCGCCTCAACGGGCAAACACGCGCGCTTGAAGTAGTTGATAAAAAAGCTACCGTTAAGCGTGTGCACCATTCCAAGGCCACCACTCCGCATCATATAGGGGCACCGTTACAAGGCATGTTGAGTAAAATTTTTATTAAAGAAGGAGATAGCGTTTCCAAAAACGCTCCATTGTTTACCATAGAAGCCATGAAGATGGAAACTACCATTACGGCCACAACTACCGGAGTGATTAAGAAAATTGTAATCCCTGAAAAAACACTGGTAGAGGCCGATGATTTGATATTAGAAATGGCAGAATAAATCAAAACTTTTGCAAGCTGGCTTATTCCAATGTTATGCTCAAAGTTACCCCAGATTAGTCCTTTACTGCTACACGTGCAAATAGAATCGCTTCCATTGTTTTAACCTTGGTAGAAAATACATTGGGATTTTAACCAAATGGTAAGCGTTATGCAATTTGCAATTTGCTTACCTTCGCCATCCCTAATAAAAAAACTATCAAATCAGATGCTTAAAAAATTTATCGCGCTTATGATTACTGTTACTGCCCTAACGGCTGCACATGCGCAAAACGAAAAAATTGCTATTGGCAAAGAAAGGCCAAAGTACCCACTAACAAAAAAAGAAGATATTGTTGAAGATCATTTTGGAACGAAGGTAGCCGATCCTTACCGCTGGCTCGAAAATGATACTACAGCTGAAACGGCCGACTGGGTGAAAGAACAAAACACGGTTACCTTTGATTATCTTTCTAAGATTCCTTTTCGTAACAAACTAAAGTCGCGCATAACCGACTTAATCAACTATCCTAAATTTGGTTCGCCATGGCGTGCAGGCGAATATTATTTTTACAGTAAGAATGATGGTTTACAAAATCAATCGGTGATGTATTACCAAAAAGGTATAGATGCTGAGCCTGTTGAATTCTTAAACCCAAACACGATGAGCAAGGATGGAACCGTAACAGCAGGTATGGCTGGATTTAATAAAAAGAAAGATAAAGTAACAGTGAGCGTGCAGCGCAGCGGCAGCGACTGGCAGGAATTGTATGTAATGGATGTGGCAACCAAAACCAAACTTAAGGATAGCATTGCCTGGGCGAAATTTACTGGTGCTACCTGGCAAGGCGATGGCTTTTACTATTGTCGCTATGATGCACCTGTAAAGGGAAAAGAATTTAGCAACAAGAATGAGTATCACAAAATATATTATCATAAACTTGGCGATGATCAAAGTAAGGATCAATTAATTTACGAAGACAAAAATAATCCTCAGCGTTATTACGGCATGGGCATCACCGAGGATGAGCGTTTTTTATTATTAAGCATAAGTCAGGGAACAGATAATTTCGATATGTGGTATAAAGACACGAAAGATGCATCGCAAAAAGATTTTAAGCCATTGTTTACTGGTTTTAATCAAAAGAGTAATGTGGTAGATAATGATGGAGATATGCTCATTGTGCAAACCAATGTAGATGCTTCACGCTATAAAATAGTTTTGGTAGATCCAAAAAATCCGGGCAAGGAAAACTGGAAAACACTGGTGCCTGAAACCAAAGATGTAATAGATGGAGTAGGCACTGCCGGAAAAAAATTATTTATTACTTACTTAAAAGATGGTTGCAACAAAGTATTCCAATACGATTATAAAGGTAAGCTTGAGCGCGAAATACAATTACCCGGATTGGGCTCTGCAGGCGGATTTGGGGGCAACTTTGACGACAAAGAAATTTTCTATACCTACACATCATTCATTTATCCGCCAACTATTTTTCGTTACGATATAGCAAGTGGTAAATCAGAAGTGTTTCGTAAATCAGAGTTAAAGTTCAACCCTGAAGAGTATACAAGCGAACAATTGTTTGCCAAGAGTAAGGATGGAACGATGGTACCACTATTTGTTACATACAAAAAAGGATTGAATCGCGATGGTATGAATCCAACACTGCTTTATGCATACGGAGGTTTCAGTGTTTCACTTGGCCCTAGTTTCAGTGCCAGCCGCATGGCATTCCTTGAGCAAGGGGGTGTGTATGCCATGGCTTTGTTGCGCGGTGGTGGCGAGTATGGCGAAGAGTGGCACAAAGCAGGAATGCTAAAGAACAAGCAGAATGTATTTGATGATTTTATTTCCTGTGCCGAGCATTTAATTTCAAACAAATTTACAAGCCCCTCAAAACTTGCCATCCAAGGTGGCAGCAATGGAGGCCTCCTGATTGGTGCATGCACCAATCAACGCCCTGATTTGTTTGCCGTTGCTATTCCTCAGGTGGGTGTAATGGACATGCTGCGCTATCATAAATTTACTGTGGGTTGGGGCTGGATTGATGAGTATGGCAATCCCGATAGTGCCTCTTATTTCAAATACATTTATGATTACTCTCCATTGCATAATATCAAAACAGGAGCTTCCTATCCGGCAGTAATGATAACCACCGCTGACCACGATGATAGGGTAGTACCTGCGCACTCTTTTAAATATGCAGCAACGTTGCAAGATACCTACAAAGGCAGCAACCCCACCCTAATACGTATTGATGTTAAAGCAGGACATGGAGGTGGCAAACCACTAAGTAAAACGATTGAAGAAATTACAGACATCTACTCCTTCATACTCTATAATACGAACAGCACGGTAAAATAACGTTATGCTTAAACAATGTGCTGTAACCATAAGTGTATACAGGCAGGGTTACACTTGCTTTCACTAAATAAAAAAACTCGCCATCAGGCGAGTTTTTTATTCCTGATAATCAGAACAAACTTTGTTATTCTTTTTAAATCCATTTCTACAATAGCAAACTGTTTTACAAAAAACTCTGCCATAGCCCATTTATAAATAACAGGAAAATAAATAGCTTTACAGATTCATAAAACTATTTGGTGAAGCTAAAGCTTGTAACATTATTTATTCTGCTTCTGTGTATGTGCTTAGCGCATGCATATGATACTCATTTATTTAACAAAACCAATGGAGGATTAATCTGCAAAGAAATAAGCTATATAAAATACCGGGAGGATAGCGCTTACATTAAGTCTATCAAGTTTATTCCCATACCGCCTACTGATACATTGTTTTTTCAAAAAACAAAATTGCAAAAAGGCAACTTATGCTACCGTATCGTTTTGCAAAAAGTTGATTCGCTTTTTAAAGGGAGTTATGCATTGTACTATGGAGGCAGTTTTTCTCATGGTTCATTTTACAGGTTACGAAACGGTTTGCTGGAGCAAGTAAAATATGACGAAACCAATAATTGTGGAAAAACGAAAGGTGCCTTTTATACCGGAATTTTAATAGACAACAGCAATTATACTGACACATTATACCTTGATATTACTAAAGAAATGAGCGGAGCCAAGAAATATTTTGGCCTTTGTTCATACGAAGAATATACCCATCAACAATTAACTATTCTTAATAAAGAAAAGTGGCCATTTACCATACGTTTGGTATTTACTTTTTTCCTTATCACTCAAATTATTTATGTCCTGTTTCAATGGTACTTCCATAAAGACTCTATTTACCTCAATTACTTAGGATACATGAGCTGCCTCTTATATTATTTCTTTATCAATCTGATAATGATTTCGCATTGGGGACTACCATTTGGAATTAGCGGCAGTTATTGGTTTGAAGCAACAACCTTGATGTTGTTCTTACCTAATTTCTTTTATTACAAATTTGCCAGGGGCTACCTTGGTACTGCCGAACATTTTCCGGAAAAGGATTATCAAATACGAATATCGGAATATGCCATACTTTTGGTTATTGCAGTTTACCTTGTTCTTACTAAAATCAGTCGCACCGCACTTTTCATTTTTATGTTATTGGTTACTATTGCTTTGTTTGTATACAACATTTCGCTCATCATTCACTTTTTTAAAAGGAAAAATGTAATTACTCGCTTTCTTTTGTGGGGTAGTATAGCAGCAAGTACTGGGCATTTTGTAGCCATGCTTATTTCCTATCTACATTATCTTAATCTTATTTCGATTTTGTATGTTGATGCACATATAATTACGATTTCCGGTCTGTTTTTAGAAATAATATTATTTAATATTGGCTTGGGTTATCGTTCAAAAGTAGAATCGGAAGCACGATTGCAAGCACAACAGCAGTTAATGGCTGAGTTAAAGAAAAATGAAAAACTTACTAATGATTTAACTACCGTAAGAAATAATATTGCCAACGACCTTCATGATGATGTAGGCAGTACACTCAGTAGTATCAGTTTGTATGGCGAACTGGCAAGCAAACAAATGAATAGCAATCCTGAAATATCGCGCAATACGCTTGACAAAATTGTAACCAGTGCACAACGTATGCTTGAAAGCATGAATGAAATAATTTGGGTAATACATAGCAAGCATGACATAGGCGAAGATATTGCATCACGTATGAATATTTTCTTAGCAGATCGTTTAGACGCAATAGGTATGAATCATAAATTTGAAGCGAATAATGAGGCTAGACAATTGAGCCTCGATATGTATGTAAAACGAAATTTGATATTATTCTTTAAAGAAGCTATAAACAATGCCGCTAAATATTCCCAAGCAAAACTAGTCTCTTGCAATATGTATATTGAACGCGATGAATTGGTTCTTGAAATAAAAGATGATGGCAAAGGGATGCCCGAAAATGTTAATTACGGACACGGTATAAAAAGCATAGAAGAAAGAATAAAAAAATCGGGGGGAATGTTCTTTCTAGGCTCATTGCCCGGCAAAGGCACCACGCTAACAGCGCGTATTCCTTTGTCCAAAGCAATTGACAGAAGTATAACCAAATAACAATATCACTAGAATTAGTGATACAATATAAAAGATTAAAAAATTTCATTTGTAATCTCCTATGAAAAAAATTCGTGTTGCCATATTTGAAGACAATCCTGACCGGCTCGATAGCTTGCAAATGCTTATTGAATCGAAAGAGGACTTGCAACTTGCCGGCAGTGCCATTAATGCCTACAATGCGTTGCAAGATGTAGCCAAATGGGTGCCAGATGTTATCTTAATGGATATTGGTATGCCCGGTGTTACCGGCATAGTGGCTACAAGGTTGATTAAGGAAATGTATCCGCAAATTTGTATTCTGATACAAACTGTTTTTGAAGACAGTGAAAAATATTTGATTCGATAAAAGCCGGTGCAAGTGGTTACATATTAAAAAAAGCATCGTCCGAAAAAATAATCGAAGCCATTTTTGATGTTTACAATGGTGGCTCGCCTATTACACCAAGTATTGCAGGAAAGGTGCTCAGCTATTTTCAGGCGGTACCTACTCCGGTAAAAAATGATGCGTACAACCTTACCGACCGCGAAGTGCAAGTATTGCAACACTTAGTAACCGGTGATAGCTATAAAATGATAGCCGACAAAATGAATATCAGCTATTTTACTGTTAACTCGCACATCAAAAAAATTTACAGCAAGCTACATGTCAACTCTATTGGAGAGGCTATATCCAAAGCACTAAAGGATAACATTGTGTAACTTTAGCCAACAGCGCTTTTATCAAACAAAAAACTGCTTAATTAATTCTTCAAGATTAAAAAAATAGTTTGGGTTCCAATTGCTTTAGCTTAATTAAACTTGCTCTAGCACAGGTTCTTCTTTCCAATCCCCATTTGCCTTTATTAATTCTATTAAAGCATCTACAGCATCCGTTTCGGGGATGTTGCGTTGCACCACTTCTTTACCCTTATATAAAATAATTTTTCCTACTCCTGCGCCCACGTAACCATAGTCGGCATCGGCCATTTCGCCAGGCCCATTCACAATACAACCCATAATTCCAATTTTAACACCCTTAAGATGCGATGTGCGTGCGCGAATGCGGGCAGTAGTTTCTTGCAAATCAAAAAGCGTGCGTCCGCATGATGGACAACTGATATATTCTGTTTTAGAAATGCGTGTACGGGCTGCTTGCAAAATTCCAAAAGCTGTTGAGTTTATTATTACAGGCGACAAAGCGGCCGACAACCATACCGCATCGCCAAAACCATCATTAAGCAATGCTCCGCAATCGGTGGCCGAATATAAACGGAAGGCATCTGTATTTTCAGTATTGTAATTTCTTTTAATGACTAACGGTAGTTGTATATGTTCCTTAAGCAAGTAAAAAATAACCCTGCGAAGAGATGCGGCAGCGGCTTCGTTTTTGGTATGTAGCACCAGCACGCACCCCGGTTTAGATACAAGCGATTTTACTTTTTCAATAGTTGACAGCTCAAAAAATGTATCTGCATTAATGGAAATAAAATTCAGCTCCCGGTGCCAATTAATATCAGTGATGTATTTTAAATCAACAAAGGGGTAGGTGCGTTCCTTTTCTTTGTTTTCATTCCAGGTTTCATAATTGCATATAACACCTAAGGTTCCAGGTATTTCAAAATCAAGAACTGAGTTTCCGGTAAATACAAAATCGCAAGCCAGATCAGAAATATTCCACTTTTCCATTGCTACCGAGTAGTTGTAACCTACTGCAAACAACGAAGCGTGAGATATTTTTTCTTTCGTGCTCAAATCGGCTATTACCCGTGGCACATTTCTGCCTCCAATATTATTTGCAGCAATGGATAACCTCCGGTTATGGGAAGTAGCACTATATAAATCAGGTAAAACAGCCAGTGTTTCTTTTTCTAATTCTTTAATTGGTTGATGTGCTGCCCGGTTAGTATATCGCATAGCCAACGCTTTGGCTACAGGTATTTCAAACTCAGGATCTTCGGTTAATGATACCCGAATGGTATCTCCTATTCCATCTTCGAGCAAGGTGCCAATACCAACTGCCGATTTAATTCGGCCGTCCTCACCATCGCCAGCTTCTGTTACACCCAGGTGCAACGGATAGATTGGATCATTGGCATTGCGTTCGCGTAAGTGCATTATAAGCAAGCGATAGGCCTGAATCATGACCTGCGTATTACTTGCTTTCATGGAAATTACAATGTTGTAAAAATTTTCGTCTTCACAAATTTGCAAAAACTCAAGGGCGCTCTCTACCATACCCAAAGGCGTATCGCCATACCGACTCATAATGCGGTCGCTGAGCGATCCATGATTGGTACCAATACGCATAGCAGTGCCATACTCTTTGCAAATTTTAACTAGTGGAGTAAATCGTTCGCGAATTCTTTCCAACTCTTCATGGTAACCAGCATCGGTATAATTCAACTCTTCAAATTTTTTCTTATCGGCATAATTACCGGGATTTATGCGCACCTTCTCTACAAGCCGGGCTGCCAGTTCTGCTGCATTCGGTGTAAAGTGAATATCGGCCACTAGCGGAGTTTGGTATCCTTTTTTTCGTAACTCATTTTTTATGTTCTCAAGGTTTTGTGCTTCGTTCATGCTGGGCGCTGTTATGCGCACTAACTCGCAACCGGCCTCTATCATACGTATGCTTTGTGCTACAGTACCTGCTGTATCCATAGTGTCGGTAGTGGTCATACTCTGCACCCGTATAGGATGGTGGGCACCTAAATAGAGCCCTCCTATATTAACCTCGCGAGTTAGCAACCTCGAATATTGTGTAAGGCTATTACAATAATGATTTCCCATTTTTTTGCTTTATATGTTACAAAGATACATTAGTACATGGCTACAACAAAAACACCTCCCTTTAGGTTTTGGTTAAATGCATTTGACCTCAGCATTTTTGCCGGCATATGCTGCTATATTTCATTAACAAATATGCTCTCATAACTTATGCCTGGCTATAAGTAATGTTAAGTGACATTGCTGTAGTTTTGAAATAATAATTTCGAAAAAAAAATGAAATACCTTATCCTACTTATATCATTGGCAACCTCGCTTTGTTATGGCCAGTCGGGAAACAATGCCCTAAAACGAAATGTGATTGTGTTGCCTTACAATCCACTTTATTACATGAGCGATGCCGATCGCGATGTTGCAGAACAAAGCAAGGATGACATCAAAAAAATCCGAAACGATTTTAATGAAATATCTGAACAGGCACTGTATAAGGCTTTATCAGTAAATTTCAATCCCATTTCGCTTTTTCAAAATAGCGACAAGCACAACGACCTCAAAGCGATGATGCAGATGTTAAGCTATGAATATAGTCGTCCCGAAACTGACCGCAACGAAGAATACAAAAAGCCCATGCAAATGTTGAAAGATGCCTTAACCATTAAAAGCGAAGATGAGGTTCAGGGTTTCGTAAATACTGATCAAACAACACAATATATGCGGGCGGTGCTTACTAAACCCGAAATAGCGCGAGAGATTGCCAAAAAATATGAAGCAGAATATTTTGTTATACTTACCCAGTTTGAAATTAAAACCAATTACAAAACATGTATTGATATAGCCAATAAACTTTATCAACGTGAGCTTATCTGGCATTTCACCATCTACGACCGTCAGGGAAACTTTAAAACCGGCAACTATGCTAAAGCATTGTTTCCATCTACAAAATCCGATGCGGGTGTTATAATCGGCAATCTTTTTCCCTTTATATCTTCAATTGTAGCCACACACCTACAGCAACATCAATAATCTTACAAGAATTTTACTCCTACTTCTTTTATTTTACTGGCTTATATTCTATGTTTGAAGCAAAATTCAAACAAACTTTTTACATTTTATTCGCGTGAAAAATAGTTTCCTAGTTACACTTATTTCCTTGTTAGGCTTTTCATTTTTTATTTCCTGTGAAAACGACCTAGATATTGTTTCTCCTTATAAAGACACTACTATTGTATATTGCTTGCTTGACTTGAGCGACAGTGTTCATTGGGTACGTGTACACAAGGCCTTCTTAGGGCCAGGCGATGCCGAACAAATGGCGGCCTATGCTGATTCGATTTATTATAGCGATCAGCTCACGGTAAAGTTGGAGCGCTGGGTAAACAACCAATTATATGGCGTAATTAATTTTGCCCGCGATTCATCGGTTACCAAAGAGCCCGGGTTATTTGCCGAATCACCAAATATTTTGTACAAATCTTATGGCATTGATAATCTTTTTGATGATAGCGAATACCGCCTGCTTATTACCAACCGTAAAACTGGCAAGGTAATAAGTGCTGCAGCCAATATGATACAAAAGCCATTTATTTCCAATCCGAGTTCGGGGTCCATTAGTCTTAGTCCCGGTCCATTCAATATAAAACTAAATACCGGAAAATACGCCAAGACCTATGATGTAAAAATTGTATTTAACTACATTGAGCAATCAAAGGCCGACTCAAGCCTAATAGTAAACAAACAAACCATCTGGAATGCAGGCGTTATTGAAGCGCCCTCTACGGATGGTAGTCAACCCGTAACCTATACCCTCAAACGTGAAGAATTTGCACAGTTTCTGAAATCTACTATTAAACCAGACCCAACCGTGTATCGCTATACCGGTAAACTTGATTTTTATTTTGCAGCAAGTGACAATACCATGTTTGAATATCAGCGTATCAACAATGCCAACGGAGTTAATTCAGGAAATGCTTTATTATTTACAAACATACAAGGAGGGCTTGGTCTAATGGCATGTAAACGCACCGATGTAAAATCAGGTCAATCATTATCAGGACAAACCGTATTATTTATTCAAACATCGCCCGAAACAAGTAATCTTGGATTTGTACAATAACATTATGAAAACAATTTTTATCAAATCCATCATAGCAATTTTTGCCGCATGTATCATAATTGTGTCGTGTAAAAAAGAAACACCATTGGCACAGCCACAAAAGGATGTGCCCAATAACTACCCTAATGATGGTGCCATTGTTTTAAGCGACAATATTATAACTGACACAGTTCTTAAGAATCATAAAAATGGTGTGGACTATCGCATAGCCTCGTGCATACAGGTTAGCCGTGGCAGCAAAATAACCATCGAAAGTGGGGTTTCGATAGAAGTAATGCCGGGCATGTGCATAGAATTATATGACAGTACATCGTTTACTGTTACCGGTACAATGGCATCGCCTGTAACCATTTCGGGTTTGGTAAAAAGCAAAGGATCGTGGCGTGGTATATTTATGAATGGTAATTTATGCTCAGTCAATATGCAATTTGCCTCTGTACAATTTGCCGGCAACGATTGGCGACAATTTAATAGCTCAGCCATAAATGCTTATCGGGGAAGCATCACGTTAAACAACTGCGAATTCGGAAACAATCTCTCCTATTGTATTTGGCTAAGCAACGATGTAAGCATTGGCGGTATTCATAATAATAAGTTTCTGAATAACGATGCTGAACCCATTATGATTGATTTTCGAAAATGCGATCAGCTTAGCAATGACAATACCTTTACCGGAAACGTGCTGAACGGAGTATTAATTAAAACTGCACCCAAAGAATTTTGTAACAATGATTTGAATATTCCAAAGCTAAATGTTCCTTATTATGCAGACAGCACATTTAATACGCGTAAAGCAATTGTAATTCAACCGGGAACCTGGATGATTATGAAAAAGCTATCCATTTTTAATGTTGATAATAGTCAGGGAACTGGCGCATCATTTACAGCAAATGGTACTGCACAGCAAAGTATTACTCTGGAAGGCGCTGAACAAAAAAAAGGTTACTGGTCAGGTATTCAAATGAAAAGCGCCAACGCATCGTTTGAATATTGCAATTTAATTAGTGCAGGCCTTGTAAATAATTATGTCAGTATAAATCCCTATGCTGTAATAATTAGCGAAGGCCCTGGTGCTGACACATTAAATGTAAAGAATTGTACTTTGCTAAACGGACCTGAATGGGCAATTGCAATAGATACTCCGGCCGTAAACTATAATCTGGATATTGAGACAATTAATTTTTTTGATACCACCTTCAAAAATGGAAATGTGATCTGGTTTTAAAATAATAATACAAGTTTAGAAATTAATCAAACTTGTGTTCCTTTTTAAATAGTTCATCGTGGGGCAATTTTTTAAAATAATCAAAGGTCATTTTAAGTCCATCGTCACGAAGAACTTTAGGCTCCCAATTCAAAATTTTTCGGGCCAGAGCAATGTCAGGTCTGCGTTGCTTTGGGTCATCGGTTGGTAGCTCTTTGTAAATTATTTTTTGCGAAGTTCCGGTAAGTTTAATTATTTCTTCGGCAAATTCCTTAATCGTAATTTCGGCAGGGTTACCAATATTTACAGGCAAGTGGTAATCGCTCATTAACAAACGGTATATACCTTCTACCAAATCGTCAACATAACAAAACGAGCGGGTTTGTGAGCCATCGCCAAATACAGTGATATCTTCGCCTCGCAGTGCTTGCCCAAAAAAGGCGGGCAATGCACGCCCATCATTAAGGCGCATGCGTGGGCCATAGGTATTAAAGATTCTGACTATCCGTGTTTCAATTCCGTGTACATTGTGATAGGCCATGGTCATGGCCTCCTGAAAACGTTTGGCTTCATCATAAACTCCACGTGGTCCTATGGGATTCACGTGCCCCCAATAATCTTCGTTTTGAGGATGCACCTGCGGATCGCCATATATTTCTGATGTAGATGCTACCAGAATACGGGCCTTTTTGGCACGCGCCACACCCAGCATATTGTGTGTACCCAGGCTTCCCACTTTTAATGTTTGAATAGGAATTTTCAAATAATCGATAGGGCTGGCAGGTGATGCGAAATGCAAAATATAATCGACCGGCTCAGCAACGTGTACATACTTAGTTACATCGTGCTCATAGAATGTAAATTCTTTATGAGGAAATAGATGCTCAATATTTTTGAGCGAACCAGTAACCAGATTATCCATACCTAAAACATGAAATCCCTGATTAATAAGCCTATCGCATAAATGCGAACCCAGAAATCCTGCCGCGCCTGTTATTAAAACTGTTTTGCTCATACAAACTGATGTTGGTGGGTAAACTTTTATTTATAAAAAATGAATCGAGAAAAAAAGAATCATGACAAACGTACTGATAAAGGTATAAATGACCAAAGAAAAAGGAACTTCGATGCATGAAGCGACAAGAGATAATGCTAACGAATTACGAACTAACAGCTACCTTTGCAGCAAATTACTGGTGATGAAAAAGGCATATATAGTTGATGGTGTGCGCACAGCCATTGGCAATTTAGGTGGCACCCTGGCAGGAGTGAGGTGTGATGATCTTGCTGCCCATGTTTTAAAAGAGTTGATGCAGAAGCATCCCGGCATAAATGCAACAGATATTGAAGAAGTGGTGTTGGGGTGTGCAAATCAGGCAGGCGAAGATAATCGCAATGTAGCACGCATGGCAAGTTTGCTTGCAGGCTTGCCGGTAAGCATAGCTGGCGAAACTGTAAACCGTTTGTGTGCATCGGGATTGAGCGCTTGCGCCTCAGCTGCACGCATGATACAATCGGGCGATGGCCAATTAATTATAGCAGGAGGCGTAGAAAGTATGACCCGTTCGCCTTGGGTTATAAGTAAAACAAGCGCACCCTATGGACGCGATGCTCAAATGTTTGATAGCAGCTTTGGATGGCGATTTGTAAACCCATTAATGAAAAAAATGTATGGTACCGATGCCATGGGCGAAACTGCCGAAAATCTGGCTGTACGCGACTCTATCAGCAGAGAAGATCAAGATGCCTTCGCTATGCGAAGTCAACTGAAAGCTGCTGCTGCGCAGCAATCTGGCCGATTTGCAAAGGAAATTGTGACAATTCCTATTCCACAAAAAAAACCCGCATTCATACAATTTGATACCGATGAGTTTATAAAACCATCAACTACCATGGAAGGGTTGTCGAACTTAAAAGCTGCCTTTAAAGCGAATGGTACCGTAACAGCAGGAAATGCATCGGGATTAAATGATGGAGCTGCTGCTTTACTATTAGCAAACGAAAATATGATTAATCAATACCAGTTAAAACCAATAGCCGAAATAGTAAGCATAGCCTCAGCCGGGGTTGAACCACGTATTATGGGAATAGGCCCTGTAAATGCTGCCAACAAAGCATTGCAGCGTGCCGGCATTAGTTGGGACAACCTTGATATTATAGAATTGAATGAAGCCTTTGCAGCCCAGGCGCTTGCTTGCACTCGCACATGGGGTCTTGCTGACGATGATCCACGTCTCAATCCCAACGGTGGTGCTATTGCGCTTGGCCATCCCTTAGGTATGAGTGGCGCAAGAATTTTACTTAGTGCTGCAATTGAATTACAAATTCAGAAAAAAGAATATGCCCTTATAACCATGTGCATAGGCGTTGGGCAAGGATTTGCAATGGTAATTAAGCGCTCCTGATTCCTATGGAGATACTTTCTAATTTTCCTCCTGATAGAAAAAGTGCAGAAGCTCAAATCAATAACTTTTTTCTTCAATAAAGCATCAACATAAGAATTTACTAACTACCAATTTCAATATTAGTAATCAACTTGAGTATATCTGATTATATTTGCCTTCGATTTCTAATAAATCCCACCTTTAAAACATGTCAGATCGCAAACCGGTTCATTACAGTGATTATTTACAACTCGATAAAATACTGAATGCACAGTTACCTGAAAGCGATAAAGAAAAATTGGAAGCTCACGATGAAATGCTTTTCATCATCATTCATCAGGCGTATGAATTATGGTTTAAGCAATTGGCATATGATCTTGATTCAGTTATTAAGCTAGTGTCGACTCCAGCAATCAACGACAATTCGCCAGCCATGCAAACAGTTGTTCATCGTTTAAACCGTATGGGAACCATTTTACGTGTATTGGTTCATCAAATTGATATACTTGAAACAATGACTCCGCTTGACTTTCTCGACTTTCGCGATTTGTTGCGCCCTGCTTCGGGATTTCAAAGCTGGCAGTTCAAATTATTTGAAGGCAGACTTGGTTTAAAGTTTGAAAACCGTCACGGGCAAGAATATTATATATCACAATTGCGACCTGCCGAAGTTGAATTAATAAAAAATTCTGAAAGCCAGCCTTCATTGCTTGATTTAATAAATGCATGGCTCAGCCGCATGCCCTTTTTTAACGATGCCTCTCTTTGGAAAGAATTTAAAACACAACATGAGCCTATTCCTGATATGCATCCATTTTGGAGTGAGTACAAACAGGTATATGCCTCAACATTGCTCGAAGCCGAAAAGGGAAATCTTTCAGCATTTGATGAACTTTTTATTTCTGAAAACCCACAACGGTCATTAAGTGCCGCAGCTAATCGTACTGCCCTATTTATATTATTGTATCGCGGCTTTCCTCTGTTACAGCAACCGTTTCAACTCATACAGCAATTATTGGAAATAGATGAGCAAATGGCCACATGGCGCTTTCGCCATGTGAATATGGTACACCGCATGATTGGTGGACGTGTTGGCACCGGTGGCAGCACCGGCAAGGAATATTTGCAAGGCGCCTTGCAAAAACACTACGTCTTTAAAGATTTTGCCATTCTTACCAGTTTCCTTATCCCTCGAACAAAATTACCTGAGCTTGGTACTGCTTTACAAAACAAGTTAGGTTTTACATCATAAACGAAATGCACTATGTAACCGCTTATTTACTCACAGGTAGCAACATTGGTTGCAAACTAATTAATTTAATTGAAGCTGCAGAATTAATTGATGATACCACCCATTGTATTGTTACCGAAACATCTTCTGTATATCGGACTGCACCGTGGGGTTATAAAAATCAACCGGCTTTTTTTAATCAAGCACTTAAAATACGGACATCGTTGCCTCCCTATATTCTTTTGAAGCGTATGAAAGCAATTGAAAAAAAGATGGGACGCAAACCCAACGAAAAATGGCGTGCCCGACTAATTGATATTGATATTTTACTTTATGGTAATGAAAAGGTAAGTGCCAATGATTTAATTATTCCGCACCCCGGTTTGCATGTGCGCAAGTTTGCGCTTAGTTGCCTTAGCGAAATTGCTGGTAATGTAAAGCATCCGGTGCATGCACAAACTATTTCTAAATTGGCTCAAAACTGCACCGATCATTCGTTGGTAATAAAGCTTTAGTTGCTTGTAATAAATCAATTAAGCAATTTGTTTTTCAAGCATAAATAAAAAAAGCCACCTCATGGAGGTGGCTTTGGAAAGATATAAAACGGTGGGTTAGTTTAACTTGTTGATTTTTGAACGAAGAATTTTTTCTCCATCATTTACAACTATAAAGTAAGAGCCATCGGCTAACTCAGAACAATCAACACTAATTTGCTGTTGTCCCTGATCAAATACCTTGTCGCTGAAAACTACCTTTACTACTGCACCTGCCATGTTAGTAATGTATGCAGAGCACCTTCTTTCTGAATTTAAATCCAAAGTCATCGTAAAGTTATTTGCAAAAGGATTAGGCATTACGGCAACATCATTGGTGCTGGAGGCAGAATTTGAACTGGTTTCGTTTCCTTGTTCTTCGTAACGGGTTTCCAAATTGGCAAAAGCACTGGGGCCAATCACTACCAGTCCTACAGGGGCGCGCATTACAAGTGTTTTCGTAGTAATAACGGTTTCTGTATATGCTCCTTCTACTATGTTCAACGTATTGTTGGCAGCAGCGGCAGTTACAGCAGCATTTACGGTTTTGTATGGACGCATTACAGTTCCCGAGGCCGTGGCCGAGGGGTGATTCTCATCAATATACAAATGGCCGGTACCCAAAGCATTTTGTACGGCAGTTTCAAGATCATCCTCTTCGAAACTTGTTCCTGCATTTGCTCCGGGATTTGCATTGTTTGTTACACAACCCGCATTGGTATGTATACCCACTGTATTTAAAGTGTTATTAATAATAACAGGGCTTCCGCTGTTTCCACCTTCGGTATCAACGGTATAGTTTAATCCTACTGCGGTAGTGCTTCCTGTTTCACTTACAAATGGTCCGGCACTTGTTTGATTGGTTTGGCTACTTGCGTTGCAGCCTGAACAAGGACCGCCACCAGTACCAGAGGGTACGAAATCTACTCCAAATCCCGTAATTCGTGTTGTGCTCCCCGAGGTGCCTGGTAACACATCTTTTGTGCAACGGAAGTAGGTTTGATCAAAGGCATTGAAAACCCCATTGGCTTCATTAGGCAACTTTCCGGTGTTTGAATTAGGGTTTACATTGTATGTACACCAGTCATTACCAGTACCGGTAGTATTTTGAAAAACAATACTGTTTGCAACCACGGGATACTGATTGCTTGGACTGGCTGCAACGGTTGTACCATTACTTGTAGAAGAGGGAACATTAAATTCCATAATAGACATGTTTCCTGTGCAATGACCAGCGGTAACGAAACGACCATTGGAAATTTGCCATCCCGTACAACCAACAGGCATCAATCGGCCAACCTTTTTATCACTTGATGCTACGCGGTCATCGGTGGTTCCGCATTGCGACTCAGGTGAGCCAAGGAATCCCTCAATTGCAAACGTGCTTGCAACTTTAAGCATTACATTATTATCGCCCGGTGCTACCCAAAGCTGAACCTCAACTGCATCTCCATTAAAAAATGCTGATGAGTAATACCAATCTTCTATGCTCTTATTGTCGAGGCGTTGTGTGCCATTATCATACAACGAAATTAATTGTATAAAACTGTTGGCACCCAAATTAACATCGCTTAGAAACAAGCGCATGTTAGCAGTATTGGTTTCGCTTACTGTAGTGGATAGAATTTTATATTCGTTAGTTTGAAACTCACGATATATCAATCCTCCACCATCTGCTACTATGGGCTTAAAATAGTTTCCACTAAAAGGCCCTAGTTTAATATTTTGAACTGTGGTATGCGTGCTGCTTGTAGCAGTTTGCGCATAGCTCCACACGGAAGCCAGCAATAAAGCAATCACCGGCAAAATCCATTTTTTGTTTCTATTCATAGCTATGCAATTTTTATAAGTTGAAAATTACTTTCCTATGGTAGCTTTCAAATCCTTGTTTTCTTGCTCTAATGCTTTAATGCGCTTGTCAGCATCAATCATATAAAGTGTTAACTCCTCTATTTTCTTAATCATGCGTGCGCTCATATCGGCAACTTGTAAGCCATTGTTTTCTACATCTGAAGCAGGATTAATTTCAGGTAAGTGTTTATTTTCCTTAATAAAAGATTCAACCTCCGACAGTGGGCGTAATTTATAGTCTGGCTCAAACACGTAATCGCACCAGCCTGTTTCCAGGCGAAGCTCGGTAGCACGAACTGCACCACAAACATTTAACTTATAGATGGTGCTTGTTGTACCAATACCAACATTGCCATTTAAATCCATACGCATATATTCAGTATAAGTAGTTCCATCATCTGCACTATTTTCATAGCGTAAAACACCTCCAGAGTTGCGCATTCTCCAATCGTAAGAACCTGCTCCAACACGCTTTAATACTAAGCTCACATCACTTGAATTAGGACAACTTAGCGTAACTGTTTGCGCTCCGGTGCCACTATTTTGGCTTATTACTCCACCAATATATGCGTTGGCAGAAACTTTGCAATTACCCAATACATCCAATGCTTCGGCTGGCGATGATGTATTTACACCAACACGACCTGCACGCACAAACATATCAGGAGTTCCCCCACCAGTGCTATTAGAAAAAATGATTCCTGAAGAATCTTTATGATACATCCATGCTTTATTGGCTCCTGAAGTTCTAAAGCAAATGCCATTATTATTATTAGCATTTGGTTTATTTAGATTTACAAATGGGTATGAGTCGTTAACCGTAATGTCACCATTGTTGGCGGCTCCGGTAATGGTTAACATGGTACTTGATGCTCCCGATCCACCGATGTTTACTCTATTGGTTAACGTAGTTTGATGAATGGTAGTACCTGTAACTGACCATTGAGCGAATGATTGCGAGGCAGTAAGGCACAATACAAGTGCAGCCCCAAGAAAGTTAATGTTTTTTCTCATTTTGATTTTTTTTAAGAATTTAAAATTTTTGTTTGGTAAGATTGGTCGCTTTATTTAAAGCCCGACAAACATAATGTATCAACCCACGCCCTGTCAATCACTAATACTAGTGATAGCGACTTCATGTTCAGTCAAAATGATTATAGTATATTAAAACCGACCTACTTAAGGAACTTTAACTTCAATACTTATACGCTGTTTTATGTTCATTACATTTTATAAAGCAAAATAAATCTGTAGCAACAAAACATAATTTTGCCGCACTGCGTTGTATTTCAAATGAGTATTTATAAAAAGCTGCTTTCACAAACGGCCTTATATGGCCTTAGTACCCTGGTAGGCAGGCTGCTCAATTATTTACTTACTCCACTACTTACTTCTCTTTTCTTACCCGAAGAGTTTGGAATTATTTCATACTTCTATGCAATCATATCATTCGCAAATATGCTTTTTACATATGGTATGGAAACGGCTTACTTCTATTTCAGCAAGAAATATAACGAACGTGATGTTTTTCAAACCACCTATACAGGCATCGTTATATCTTCTATACTGTTTGCTTCAACCATCATAATATTTCGACAACCCATTTCATTGGTACTTAATCTGCAAGGGTACGAGCACTATTTTGTGTTAATGGCCTTTATATTACTATTTGACACACTAAGTACAATTCCATTTGGTGCCCTCAGGCTATCTGACCATGTAGCCAAGTTTGTAAGCATAAAGATGGCAGGCATTATAATCAATATTGGTTTTACCTTATTGTTTGCTTTTGCCTGGGAGCAGAATAATAGCAGCAATCATGCAATGTTACGATTCATGTATCAGCTAGCTCCACTACCTTTAAATGCCAGACATATATTTATTGCAAATGTGCTGTCGAGCGGTGTGGTATGTTTGCTGCTTATGAAAGAAATTTCAGCAATTCGATTTTCCATTAATACATCTTTATGGAGGGAGTCGCTGTTATATGCATTACCATTATTGATAGCTGGGTTTGCAGGTATGATAAATGAAACACTCGATCGTATTTTAATTTCCTATCTGATAAAACCTCCGCAGCAAGCGCTTTATCAGCAAGGCATTTATGGCGCTTGTTACAAGCTCAGTATCCTGATGACACTTTTTATTCAGGCATTTCGATTTGCTGCCGAGCCATTTTTTTTTAATCGTAAAAACGAGCAAAACGAAAAGCAAGTGTTTGCTAACGTGATGAAGTATTTTGTAATTCTGTGTTCGCTCATTTTTCTTTTTGTAATGCTTAATCTGGAGTGGATAAAATATTTTATCAATAACCGGTATTGGGAAGGATTGCATGTTGTACCTATTTTGCTCCTTGCTAACTTATTCCTGGGCGTTTATTTATATCAGGGCATGTGGTATAAACTTAGCGGCAAAACCCGTTACGGTGCCTATATATCTTTGGCAGGTGCAGTTATTACATTAGTTTTAAATTTTATATTAATTCCTATTTATGGATATACTGGCGCTGCTTATACTACCTTAGTATGCTATGCAAGTATGATGATTATTTCATACTTTCTGGGAACCAAACATTATCCCATCCAATACGATTTAGGTGCAATAAGCTTTTACTTCATACTATCAATTTTACTTTTTGCCGGATGTCATTATGCGCTTAAGCAGAATGTTTCGGTAACACTATACCATGTACTCACTACTATTGCACTGATTGCTTTTGGCGGTGTAGTTTACTTTCGTGAAAATAAGGTACTTGCCAAATAAAAAGCCCTGCAGCAATTGCTGCAGGGCTCTCTCACAATTTTATTTTTACCAACTTACTTCAGCGTAATAGTAAATGTTTTATTCTTGATAGTGATAGTAGCCTGATCATCGCAATTACCACTGCCAAAATTAATGGTACGTGTTGGTTTGCCCTGCGGAGTAAGTTCTACGATTCCTGACATTATCCATTTGCACGAAGGCGAAACCAGCAAAGGTTGGGTAATGTTGGCAGCAAAAGATATTCCTTTGAACGAAGTGCCACTGGCACTTCCTGAAATAAGATACTCATCGTCCTTATGATTACCCTGCGTGCTATAGCCGCTTATCCATTCGCGGGTGCGTGTGCTGTTCCATGTTAATGTGCTGCCATCAGGTTTAGTAATCTTTCCATTGCTTACAACGATTGAGTATGATAAATGATTGCTGTTGTTAAAGCCATTGTTTGTAATGGTTTTAGTCCCTTCAATTTTATTGTTGTTTACAAAATAGTTGTCGAAGGAAATGGAGATAACCGTGCCCGGGTTACGATAGCGCCCTGTGAATACGGCTATGATTTTTCCACGATGCATTTTACCATCCCATCCGGTACAATTTACCGGACCGAAATCAATTGTTACAGTCTTGGGCCATGTTATGGTATCTGCCGGCACTACCGAAATGTTGGCACATCCATTTAACTGAACGTGGATTCCTCCATTCCAGAAGTCGAGCCATTTATTTGCATCGGCAACATCACCTACCTGTCGGGCAACATTATCAAATTGCGCTTCAGCTATTGCATTGTCAGAAGACGATTCGGTTTCGGTATCGTTATCATTATCTTTTTTACATCCTGTAATTACTAATGCTGCTATCATTGTCAGCATTAAGATTCGCATCATTTCTTTTTTCATAGTATTATAAAATTTTTAAAGTGTTTAAAAAATCAATCGGTTATTAGTAGTATGATAACATCCTCCTTGTTAGGTTTAATCTCTAAATAAAAAAGATTGTTAAATTTACAAAAACACATTTAGAAATATTCCCATAGAGCCACGGCTCTTGTTGTTGTATCATTTTACACCACCTTATCTATCAACTCCCTATAAGAGTATTCTGACTTAATGCATCCTTTTTCTAACTCATAAATACGATTGCAATTTTTAAGTGTGGTAATACGGTGAGCAATAATGAAAATAGTTTTATTAATGTCACTAAGTTTATCAATGGCTTCAGTTACTTCGGTTTCGGTAGCAGTATCAAGTGCCGAAGTGGCTTCGTCAAAAATTAAAATTTGCGCATCGCGATATAATGCTCTCGCAATACCTATGCGTTGGCGTTGACCTCCACTCAGTTTAGAGCCTTTTTCTCCAATTTTTGTTTCTACACCTTCCGGAAGGCTATCTACTAAATCCTGTAGCGAAGCCTGTGTTATAGCGCGCATTAATTTTTGTTCATCAATCTTATCTTCTCCAAAAGCTATATTGGCTTTTATGCTTGCATCCATTATGAAAATATCTTGCTTAACGTAACCCAACAAATTGCGCCAACTGCGCATGTTGCGATCGGTAAGTTTGGTTCCATCGGTGGTAATAGCACCATCATCTTCTTTTAAAAATCGAAGCAAAATATTCATCAACGTGGTTTTTCCACTTCCCGAAACACCAACAAAACCTATCTTCTCGCCTTTCTTTACAGTGAATGAAATATTCCTTAGTAAGTACCCTTGGTCTTTAGTGAACCTGAAATTTATATTCTCAAAAATAATTTCCTTATTAAATGTAAGTGGGTCGCTTGTAACTTCGGTGCGGTTGTCAAGTGTTTTGTCTTTTAAAAAATTAAGGTTTTTAATAGATACCTGCGTTTTACGAATATACATCATGCTCGATACGATACGGTTAAGTGAAGGCATTATACGCGATGCGCTTACGGCAAACAGAACAACCAGTGTTAGTGCTTCGGAGTTAGCTTCTATCATATTTCTGAAATAAATATAGGCAAACACAACCACAATGCCTATGATGGCAACTAACTCATATGCTCGCAAAGGTACCAATGATAAAAACGCCCCTTTCATATTGAGCGAATGATACTTTTCGATAGCTGCAAGATACTTCTGTCTGAAAACTCTTTCGGTACCAGTAAGTTTTATATCGGTATATCCAAAAATAGAGTGATTCAATGCTTCTACGGCACGCGGATAGGCAAGGTCCATACCTGTTCCTATTTGTGTATTAACATTACGTAACGAGTAATAGATTAAAAAAGTAGCCGGACCAACTGTTGCTACTAAGCATAAAAACAATATCGGATTGCTAAAAATCATAAATCCTATAATGAACAATACGATAAGCAATTCGCTAAACAGCATGATAACCGGGTTTATAATCCAAATCATGTACGAGGTGGGATTGCTGAACACATGATTTAATATCAATGCCGAATTGATATTGGTAAAATCCAGATACGTGAGGTCGTAATATTTATTAAATTGATTTCGTGTAATGTGAATAGCTACATCTACTGTAAACTTAGTACTAAGCCAATTTACAAAAAGTGCATAACTGTTTTTTATCAGGTAAAAAAACATGACTACAATTACCAGCACCAGGCTGAATTGTGCAACCGAATCAAACTGAAAATAGTTGTAAGCCCAACTTAGGTATTGGTTGCGCTGTATTATGGTTGGGTCAGTGGCAATGCTAATGATAGGCAAAATTAATCCGAGACTGACTACATCGCAAAAAGCAGAAATAACAATGAGTACAGCAAGCAATGCCATCCTACGCTTGTGCCATGAACTTAAATGCTCACGAATACTTTGCACTGTATTGGCAAAAGTGCTTTTAATTTGTTGTTGTTCGGTATTACTCATATTAAGTGGACAAATATAGAATATACCCACCAATTGTTTTTAATTAATGCATAAAGAATGGGGTGTTTTACTGTCACTATTAAACAACCCATCACCGCTTGCATGTGGCTTGATTTTTACATTTAATAGCACCATATAACGCCTGGAAAATTATAATTCCTTATTATTGCATTTCAAAAATTCTTAATTAAAATGATTAAAAATACGATCTGCAAAGTTTGCTTTGCTTTGTTTACTTTTCTATGCAGTTACACGGTTGCAGTAGCTCAATCAAATCAATATCTCGATTTTGATGGAACTGATGATTTTGTTACATCACCCAATGCTTCGGCACTCATTGCCGGTAGTAATGCCTTTAGTATAACTGGCTGGTTTTGGGATAATCAACTGGCCTACGGTCAGGGACTGATGGGAATACGCAGTACCAATGCAGGGTTCTATTTAATACAATTAAACAACGGACAGCTCGAATGCAGAATGCAAAATTCAAGTGGCGTGCTGTATGATTATAAATCACCCAACTTTACCATTGTACCGCAAACATGGCAACATATAGCATGGGTATATGGCAGCAACCTGTTATCATTATATGTAAACGGAAACCTGGTAGGAACCAAGGCTGCAGCAGGCACTATTACAAACACCACTGTTCCCTTTGCAATTGGTAAAAGTATATTGAATGGCTTTAACTTTGTATACAGTGGCCGTATAGATGAAGTAACGATGTGGAATAAAGCTCTTTCCCAAACCGAAATTCAAGACATGATGGCTAATGAACTAACCGGCTCTGAGCCTGGATTGCAATTGTATTTTAAATGCAATCAGGGAGTACCGGGTGGCAATAATACCGGTATTGCCAGCCTTACAACCAGTTTAAACTCTCCTACTTACGATGGTGCATTTAATAATTTTGCGCTCACTGGTGCCACTTCAAACTTTAACGGAACGCTTAATAATTCGTTTCAGGCAATTTCGTTTCCACAAGTTCCACCTCAGTTAACTACGTTGCCTTCCTATTATTTAAATGCAACTGCAACATCCGGCTTGCCGTGCACGTACACGGTGTTAGCAGGGCCATGCTCTATAAGCAACGATACAGCTTACTTTAGCGGGCCGGGCACGGTTACTATTCAAGCTGATCAGTTTGGTAATGGAACATACGACACCGCTGTGGCGGTAGTAAATACATTTGATGTAGTTGACCCGTACGCCAACTTAGCAGTAATAGACCCACGAAATCCGGTTAACAATACTGATATATATATGCCAACTTTAGGAGCATTGCAACTGGCGGCTATTGCTAATATGCCCTATCCTACCTTATTTAACATTACCGATTTGGAATTTGTAATTAACGGCACGTCCTATCCCGCACATGATTATGGCAATGGACACTATACCGCCTGGTGGACACCCACGGCTTACGGCACCCAAACCATTGACATAAAAGCCACCAGTAATTATGGTGTGATAAGTACTAATACGGTAACCGTTAATGTGGTGCAGTCGGTATCCACATTGCCAAGTGTTCCGGCATTTTCGGGGCTTTGGCTTAATAGCACAACAGGCTCGCTTACTGCAGATGGAATATTGCCATCTTATGTAGGTGCGTTTGATACCATTCTTACTACGCTTTCTGTTACATGCCCTCCGAATGGCGGATGCGATCCTTGGGATCGCGTATCAAGTGTAGATGTGCTTGGCATGAATGGGCAATGGTACGAAGTGATACGATATATTACTCCTTATGGAGTGGCATGTAATCATACCATCAACCTTGGCGATTACATGAGCATGTTACAAGGAAAGGTTACTTTCCGTGTCAACCTGGGTACACTGACCAATGGATTTTTATACGCTATGAATTTGAATTATCATGCCGGCACCCCTCCGCATCGTTACAGTAAAGTTGATAAAGTTTGGAAAGCCATTTATCCTTTTGGCGATATGGCCAACTTACAACCCGTGCCTGCTGCCCCGCACACCTTTGAAGCAACAGCAGTTGCAGCAAAATTAAAACTTGTAAGTACCGGACATGGCTGGGGAAATCTTAATACCGCAAATGCGGCCGAATTTTATAATGCCACGCATCATGTTTGGGTAAATGGAAATCAAACCTTTACACAAAATAACTGGACGGTATGTAATCCGAATCCGGATGCATGTATGCCCCAAAATGGTACCTGGACCTATAACCGGGCCGGCTGGTGCCCTGGCAGTATAGCTAAACCTTTTGATTATGATATGTCGGCATATGTTGGCAATCCTTCTGTTAATCTTGAGTACAAGTTTCAGTCTAGTTACATTGATCAATGTCATCCTAATAATCCAAATTGTCAAACAGGAATTACCTGCAGCGACTGCAACGATGGATTTAATCCAACGCTAGATGTAAACTGCAATCTGGTTACCTGGTTTGATGATGCTACTGTTCTTTCAACTCCCGAAATTAATACAATGCGTGTTTTGGTTTATCCAAATCCATCAAACGGAATATTCACTTTGCACTCAATTAATGCCATCGAAACAGAACACGATGTACTAATAAATGATGTACTCGGAAGTTCAGTAAAGCAATTCACCTGGAATGGAGATAAAACCAATGTTGACCTTACATCGCTGGCAAAAGGGGTATATGTGATAAAGGTTGTTGGTAGTAAAGAATCGTATCAGCATAAAGTAGTTATAAAGTAACGTAGGCAAAAAAATTACAGGCGAGGCGCACCTAAGGTGCGCCTCGTTTTTTTTTTGGTAACAGGTATGCCTTTAAATTTTTATAAAACCAAGCTAACAAGCACAATCATTTTTAATTTGAAAATCAACACAATTATGCAAGCTAAATCGCGCATTATTTTGTCTACTTTCGCAATTCTAAAATACAAATTCGATGCAAAAACTTCACATGGTTGACCTTGCCGGTCAGTATCAGAAAATAAAACCTGAGATAGATGCAGCCATACAAAACGTTATAAACAATACGGCTTTTATAAATGGGCCCGATGTAAAATCATTTGCTGCAGAGTTGCAATCGTATTTAAATGTTGCCAAAGTAGTTCCCTGCGCAAATGGAACTGATGCTTTGCAAATAGCCATGATGGCACTGGGGTTGCAGCAGGGCGATGAGGTAATTTCTGCTTCGTTTACCTACATTGCCACCGTTGAGGTAATAGCCCTATTAAAGTTAACTCCTGTATTGGTAGAAGTAGACCCGAATACATTTTGCATTGATCCTGCTGCTATAGAAAAAGCCATTACCCCAAAAACAAAGGCTATTGTACCGGTACATTTATTTGGTCAGTGTGCCGATATGGAATCTATTTTGAACATTGCCCATAAGCACAAACTTTATGTGATAGAAGATGTGGCGCAGGCTATTGGCGCAACATATACCTTTAGTGATGGTACCAAACACAAGTCAGGAACAATGGGCGATATTGGCACAACCAGTTTTTTTCCTTCCAAAAATCTTGGCTGCTATGGCGATGGCGGAGCCATATTTACGAATAGCGCAGAATTGGGCAACCGCATACAAATGATTGCTAATCATGGCCAAAGTGTGCAATATGTTTTTGATGAGGTTGGGTGTAACTCGCGCCTCGATACGTTGCAGGCAGCCATTTTACGAACCAAACTCAAACATCTGGATGCATATGCCGCAGCACGCAACCATGCTGCATCGTATTACGACAAAGCCTTTGCGAAACATCCATTAATAAAAATTCCGGTTCGAAATCCCAAATCAACCCATGTATTTCACCAATACACTCTGTGCTTAAACGGTGTTAACCGTGACGCTATACGTTCGGCACTTGCCGAACGGAATATTCCGGCTATGATTTATTATCCCATTCCGGTGCATCAGCAAAAAGCATATCGAAGTAGTCGCTATCACAGTGGCGATTTTCCGATAAGCGAACAACTGTGCAAAGAAGTAATTTCATTACCCATGCATACCGAATTATCGGAAGATCAATTAAAATATATTACTGAAAATTTTCTGGAAGTGGTTTCGAGCCATCAGCAATAATGCCTTACACATTGAGGTAGCGCATCAGTGCATCGTAGCGATCTTGCATGTTGTTGCCACTATCAACCGAGTGATGGGTAGCAGTAACATGATACCCGATGCGATAAAAAGCCTGCTCGATACGCGAGATATCCTCATTAGAAAGTTTTAAGGTAACCGTAACTGGAGTATTGTCCCTTTTATCATTTACATCCATACTTTGTATATGTCCATTGTTGCTTGCAACAATATCAACGAGTTTCGATAGTAAGAAATCATGACTGCTAATTTCAAGTTCTATAATACTACCATCATTGTTCATGGAGCGAACTGAAGCATAAGCACCCATGAGATTGTCGCGGGTTATTAACCCTTCGTAATCGCCATCATTATTTATTACAGGCAAGATTTCGATACGGTGTTGTATTGCATACCCCAATGCATTATACAGGTGTTGATTGGAATAAATGAATTGACGATCGAATATAATTTGAGTAGCCGATAATGGCAATGTTTCGTTTTCCTTTTGTAGTTGTTCGTTATGGATGATGCCAATGTAACGCTTGCCTTTTAGCACCGGCAATGATTGTAATCCTGCTGCCTGCATCCATCGTTTTGCATGCGCCACACTGTCACTCGTTTTAAGTGGTGGGATTTTACTATCAGTTAATTGTACCAGATTCATGGCTTTTTAGTTTTGCGTTACATCTATATGATGCAATGATATACGTTTATGCATATCAAAAAGTTTGCACACCAAATTATTTTACACAATTATTATTATCAATAGTGTTTATTTCTGTGTGTAACAGAATTATTCGATGGTGAACCCAACATTATTAATTGTTGACGCTGACCGGCCGGTAATATATTACTTGCCTAATAACCGAATTGCCTTACTCACCCCTTCAATAAAAGTATCGCAATCTTCTTTGTTATTATAAAAATAGAATGAAGCTCGAATGGTTCCCGGAATATCAAAAAAATGCATAACAGGTTCAGTGCAATGCTGGCCTGTGCGCACTGCAATACCAAGTGTGTCAAGGTACATGCCTGCATCAAGAGCATTTACATTTTGTATGGTAAAAGAAATTACCGAAGCCTTGTTGGCAGCAGTACCATACAAGCGCACTTGCGGTATTTGACTTAGTGCTTTTGTACAATAGTCTACCAATTCCTGCTCATATGCTGCAACCGCCTTACGATTTAATTGATTCCAATATTCAATAGCAGCCCCAAAACCAATTACTCCTTCTACATTAGGCGTTCCTGCTTCAAATCTAAATGGGATATCGTTATAGGTAGTTTTTTCAAAACTTACATTGCGTATCATATCGCCACCACCCATATAAGGGGGCATCTGCTCAAGTATTTCTCTTTTTGCATATAAAAATCCGGTACCGGTTGGTCCAAGCATTTTATGGGCACTACAAACAAAAAAATCGCAATCCAGTTGTTGTACATCTATTTCGAAATGCGAAATAGCTTGCGCCCCATCCAACATTACCGGTATTTGTCTTGCATGGGCCATTTCAATTATTTCCCTTACAGGATTAATGGTTCCAAGCGAATTACTCATATACACGCAAGCTATTAACTTGGTCTTATCATTTATTAAAGAAGGAAGTTGCTCAACCAGGAGTTCACCCTTGTCATTCATGGGAATGATTTGTAGACGAGCTCCCTTTTCTTCACATAACATTTGCCAGGGAACAATATTGCTGTGATGTTCCATTGCGCTTAAAATTATTTCATCTCCGGCTTGTACATTTTTTCTTCCCCATGTAAAAGCTACCAGATTAATACTATGCGTAGTGCCGCTCGTAAATACTATTTCCTCCTCGCCACGTGCATTAATAAATTGAGATAGTGATTTACGTACATCATCATAGGCTTGCGAGGCTTGCTGACTAAGATAATGCACACCACGGTGCACATTTGCATTATACAATTGATAATATTTAGAAATGGCATCAATAACCGCTTGCGGTTTTTGGGAGGTGGCAGCATTGTCTAAGTAAACTAATTTACGCTTGTTGTATATGGTTTGATTTAGAATAGGAAAATCGTTGCGCAATTGAGCAATGTTGGCAGGTGCCGGTTTGGTAGATGTTGATGGTTCCAAAATATATTTTTTGCAAAGGTAAAAACTAAAGCAATATGTGTACTTGATGCGAGTAATAACGTGCTCAAAACTACGGCAACCCAATTTGCTCACATTGCAACGCATATCAACTCAAAACAAACAATGGAATAATGAATATGTTTTAGCTGCTTCATTAATTAAGGTATTATTAATTCATAAAGGCACTTGCCCTAATTTGATCTTGCGCTATTCAATTCTTTTACGGCACGATTGCTAATTTATTTTTTAGAGCAATTGAAATATGCTTGTGTCGTTAGTTAAGACAGCTGCACAAAATGAAAAAAATGGATTGCTGCCTTCTTCTGCAATTTATTGGAATTGATTTGTTATGACAACCATATATTGCTAAACAACAACCACCATATACATTGGTGCTAAGTTTTTGTTTACGAGACATGCACAAGTATTATGGTTTAAGTTAAACCGACTGAAGGAACAGTTGTAATGATGCTTCGTGCTGTCTAAATAATTTTTTTGTTACCAAGATAATATCCATTGCGTAACGCCAATCTTATGCTAAAAAAAATCACCAGCCTAACTTGGATAGGCTGGTGACAATTTGATTTTATTAGTTAATCTGAAACTCTCTTTTACTTTACAATCAGTGGGTAGGCATAACGCTTTTCGGTGGTATCAATAAGTATGCGATAGTAGCCGCTTGAGTATTTGCTTAAATCGAAATATAACTTGTTACCGGATTTCAATGCTGTTGCATTGTAAGATTTTACAACCGCACCGGCACTATTCAATATGCGTATTTCTGCATTTTTTAAATCAACTCCTTTGTTTTCTATCCAAACTATTTTGCTACTTGTTGGATTGGGATATATCGTAAAATCTTTTGAAGTATTTAATTCATTAATAGCTGCATAGGTAAATGTAGCAGATGAAGCGGTGCAGCCATTGGAATCGGTAATAACCACATTATATGCTCCAAAGGCAATAGGTATAAATGTTTGGTTGGTATCCCCTACCATCACGTTTCCATTAAGATACCATTGATAATGATTAGCAATACTAGAGGTAAAAGTACCGTTGCTTCCGTTTATCAACGGAATAGGTGGCAACGAAAATTCGGTAACCTGCACAGCATTGGAGTAGCCAACACAAGCACTGTCGAAACTTGTCACTATTACTGTATATGAACTTGTTGTGTCAACCACAATACTTGGTGTGGTTGCACCATTACTCCACAAATAAGATTGCGACACCGGTGCTGTAAGGGTTACCTGGCCTCCATCGCAAAACGAGGTAGCACCGGATATGGCAATGTCAGGTACAGTATCGCAATTGATAAAGCGTACCATCCACGAATCAAAGCTACCAAAATTGGTATCTGTCATGCTCTTAGGACCCTTGTCGCTGCTCGAAAAACCAACAGCAGCATAACTCCCATCGGTTAATTCAACCAAATCATTTAAGTGATCCCAACTGCCACCTCCCCAATTTACACTCCATTCAATATTTAGAAGCGAATCAGTTTTAAAAACCCAGTAGTCGCTAAGACCTCTATTGCCAGGTACATCAAAATCATCTGATTGTGAAGTTGCTCCAACCAAGTATCCATGATCGGGAGTTGGTATGGTGCGGAAACCTTCGTCATCCATGGTACCACCAAAAGATTTTTCCCAAATTAATTGCCCGGTATTAAAATCAAGCTTCATCAGCCATACATCACTCGATCCATGATTGTCATCCACACAACCGCTGTTGAGCGAATCTTTGCCGGTTACCAGCACGTGGCCATCCCAGTCGCGAGTAACATTATACGCGCGGTCTTTACCAAGTGAGCCACATAGGTAACTCCATAAGACGTTGCCATCCGAATCTATTTTGCAAGTCCACATATCTTCGCCACCTACAAGGGTAGCATTGGCAAGGTCATAATCATCAGAGTTTGAATTTCCTGTAAAACATAATCGCCATTAGGCCATTGATAAATACTGCGAACACGTTCAACATCGCTGCCTCCAAAACTTTTTTCCCAAACAATGTTGCCACTGTCAGGGTCTACTTCTACCAACCACACATCATAAGCACCATATTTGTTGCTTACTTGAAGATCGCTCGAATGTGTATACCCTGCACATATATAGTTTCCATTAAGGCAATGGATTGCGCTGCGTCCGCCCTCCTCTTTGGTACCACCATAACACTTTGCCCATATACGGTCACCATTTTTATCAAGCTTTAGCAGCCAATAGTCATTTTCGCCATGACTTCCGCTAACATCAATATCGTTAGATCTCACACTGCCAAAAGCAATAATTGTGCTGTCGGGATTTTCAGCTGCATAGCGTGCTTTATCGTATAGTGAGCCGCCATAAGATTTGCTCCACAGCTTGTTTCCATCCTTATCCAATTTTAATATCCACCAATCATAATCGCCATAGTTGGATGTAATATCAATATCGCTTGACAAGGCATGCCCTCCGCTAATTAAACCTCCCGACATAGTTTGCTCGGTGCCAAAGGGTTGATCAAACAAAGAGCCGCCATAATTTTTTTTCCATAAAATAACAGGCTTTTGTGCGTTTGCCACTATAAAGCCGGTTAAGACAAATAAAGTGACTAGTTTTAGATAAAGAGATTTCATTTATTTTGATTTTCTTTTGATTAAATTTTTTAGTTTAGTAAGTAACATTGGCTAATAAATCCTCATGTCCAAACGTGGCTTTTTCAATTATGCAAATTAAAGCATTTCTTGGTGTTGAAAAACCCAGCACGAAGATAATTAGTCTATCTGTTTAATGGAACTATTCGTCAATTTTTATAAACAAACCCAATGCGCTTTTGTTTATTTTAACACTGTAAACGTGCGCTGTAGAGCCCTTTGATCAGGAAGGACCAATATGGCTCTATAAACTCCGTTTGATAGTTGTTGAGTCGAAATGGGCAAACTTGAAACATTTTTCATAATGGTAGCATAAACAACTTTTCCGTAAGCATCCAAAATTCTAACCGTTATTTCTTCATCAATCAAACCATCAAGTGACAATATAATGTGGTCGCTTGCAGGATTTGGATAAACCGTAAACTCTGTAATCAAACTTATAGCATTTGTTTTATCGCATGCATTTTCAAAATCGATAATCGTTTGATAGTGATTACTAAGCAAGGTGCGAGCTTCAAACACTGCATTTCCAGCATCATCGGGGCATTGACTTGCCAATTGCCACAGGGCATCTAAATCGGAATCATTTATATTAACAACTGATGCAGGTATTTCATTACGTATTGATGCTTGATCATTATCATTATTAAGCATAAGAATACAATTAACTCCTGTTCCCGTAATTACCTTACCGTTAATTTTACTTCCAGCACCTTGTATACCGCTAGTGAGAATTTTATAAGGATATGTTGCTAGCGTAAAGAAGGTTGATTGTGCCCCGGGTGCATTATTCATATAAACCGAAAAATTTCCTTGAGCATTTGCTGAATCGCAAAAACCGGCAGGCTCCCATCTGTTTTGCCAGGTCTTGGCTCCAGCACTATCACCCTGCGCGCCTATTACGGCCTGCGACTCTAGCACTAGTCCTTTACTGCAAGCAAAGAATTTATTACATCTTAGCGAATTGGGATTGCAACTTGTGCCGGTAAATAATATTCCATTCTCGAAACCACGAATAAGGTTATCACTAAATGTATTTAATTTTACATTTTGATTAAACAAACCGCGTGTATTGGTATTAATAGCTTGCGTGGTATCGTAGTAAAAATTATTTTGAGAAATAGTAAGTGAGTCTGTATTATAATTTTTGATGCAAAAAGTTTTTGATTGCCCTACGGGCTTGGCAACTACTATCGTATTGTTTCTGATAGTGCCTTTGCGTGCCGCCTGATTCATAAATATACCCTGCTTACAATTGGTTATCGTGTTATCTTCAATATCAAGAATGCTGGTGCTAAGCGCTTTTATATCCTGAATAGAAATTCCAAATGCGCTATCTCCCGATGTGCTTATCGTATTATTTATTATATCTATGGTCGAATTAGAATTTAAGTAGAGTTCCATTGCGCTGCCGGTGTTGGTAAAGGTGTTGCCCGAAATTTCGAGGGGATTTGTGTACAAAGAATCGGAACATTTGGAAGCATAAATTGATTTTCCACAATTGGTAAACGTGTTATTTCGAACTCGAAGTACCAGGTAATCGGCTCCTTCTATAGCGCGCGAACAATTATTGAATACTAATTTTGAGTTTCCGGTATTGCCTAGCAATGCCGGATCGAAACGCTGATTAAATCCTGTAACTTTTAATGCAATACCATTGGTTGAATTGGTAGCAATAATATTTTCAAATAATGAGTTGTATACGCCCACTTCACAATGTTCAATAGTAACACCATTATATGCATTACGAAAAATATTTTGCCCACCTGCAGCCGAGCCAATATTTGCTTTTGCAATTCCATTTATTTTAAGGTGCACATCGGTGCGCCTGTTGGTATAGGGAGGAAGCATGGTTGCACTATCGCATGTAAATGTTGAACCAACGATAGAGCCTGTGCTGTTTTTCAAGAAATCATGCATATAGATACTTATTCCATTGTTTTCGAAAACCGCATCTTCTATATCCAATTTCGTATCAATGGTGGCATCCACACCAATGAGTGCATTTTTAATTTTCCCTTTATAAACAGTAACAATATTATTTGCATCGTAACTGTATATTCCTTTCCACATTTTTCCATTGCAGTCGGCCAGGGTGGTGTTACTGTCAACGGTAAAGTCTGCTGCCTGATTTAATTCTATTTGTCCACCATCATTCAAGGTTATGTTGGGGCAATTCAATATTTTCAATGATTCGTCCACATACAATTTTCCATTAATTACCACTTTGCCTGTATAGTTTCTGATAACAAACACGCCCTGATTTTTGGTAACACATGAACCACACTGGGCTTGCACGGCAGCATACAACGAGGCGGTGGTAGGGTTTTTTAAGGTGATGGTGCCTGTGCAGCAATTCATAGTATTAATAACAATGGTGTCGCGGTAAATACAAAAACCATTTTGAACACGCATATAATAAGCCGTTGTATCTGTTGGCGCAACAATGGGTTTAAACAGTGTAGACGTAAACGTGCTGTTGCTTGCAGTCCATTGAAAATTAAAAAAATGTGGCTTTGTTCCCGATGTAAGCGAATCTTGTTCCCCGCTGCAATTCAAACGGTCGGTTCCTAATTTATATTCACCTTTTACATTTAGTGTAAAAGGTTTTTCGCCACACCAACAGGTACCATTAGTAGCATATACCGTATACGTTGTGCTATTAGACACTCTCAATCTAGCTCTGTTTTGCGAAGCGTTAAGTATTTGTTCCGGTTTTGGCGACCAATGATAATAGGTGCCTCCGCTTGCGGTAATAGTTGGTAGTGATCCCTGACACATTTTACCCTTTGGCACTCCGGTAACGTGAATGGTTGGGTTAGCACCTACAACAATTGAAATTGTTTTGGCGGAACCAAAATTATCGGTTACTGTATACGTTGTGTTGGCGGTTGGAGCTGCAACAATGTCACTGCCATTGGTTGCGCTTAAGCCTGCTGCCGGAGCCCATGTATAGGTTGATGCACCACGTGCATGCAACGAAGTACTTTGCCCGTTGCAAATGGTATCTTCTATGGTCCATGCTTTAAGGGCGCTGGTATTATCAGCCCTCAATCGTGTGATGGAGTATGGTGGTAAGGTAACTTTATTGCTCACAATATTTCCTGAGGTAACCGGCAGATTGTCTTGTACCGGAGTAAATGGCGATTGTGTAATCTGATCAAACTTATTTACATTGCCAAGAGCGAGCGAAGCAAGATCTACCTCGCACGTATTATTAGCCATATTGAGTACGATATATTGATCGCTGTTGATGGCATTACTATTCCAGAATTTGAAGCCATACACGCTGCGATTGCTGGAGTTGCCAATAAAAGGAGCCCCTGTAAAAGTCAGTTTGCGCGCTTTATTGCAATTCATCATGGCATGGCCCATTAAGCCAAGCGTATTGCCTTGTGCCGACTTGCCGAGATACGTGGTTGGATAATTGGCGCAAGTACTTCCCAAAGGGATTGGCGACTGAAAACCTCCTTCGCCACCAAGACATAGTGCATCGTTACTTTCAAATAAAGATGAATATACAGCATCGCCAACAATGTTGTGAATTAATCCTTTTGAAATTTTTGGTTCTTCAAGAAGACGCATAGCTACCAAAACAGTAAACATGCCATGTCCCCAGGTACCATGAACTCCCGTACCGGTATCCATCAGGTTTATTTCCGAAATCCATATTTCGGGAAACTGATTGAACCGAGGAACTTCAACCTGCTGTATATGATCAAGAATTAAAAATCCCTGGTTCATCATATTATTTACTTGATTGTATGTACTGATAGGAAGACCCGTATTTCCATTACCGCTTCCATAAAAAATATACATGCTTGGTGCAGAATTAGCATAGGGGAAATTTCCTTTTGCATTAAGTACATCAATAATTTTTTTATTCCATGATATTCTTCGGTGATGTGGCGAGGGAAAACGATCGTATTCAAACGAGGCATTAAATCCAACACGTGCATTTGGAAAATGTTTGACAATCTCACGAGTCCAGGTGTACATTGTTTCAGCAAACGATTCGGCAGTTGGAAATACTGCCAACACCGATGGGTCATCATCATAAAATTCTTTGCCTAGTTCTACATACTTAATTGGAAGGCCTATGCACTTGGCATGATATAATAAGGCTATTTGATCATCGAGGGTTGATGATACCATGTTGAGCAAAAAAATGGGAGTTGCTCCCGTAGCATCAAGGCTTTGTTTAAATTTCTCGAGCGTATTATCATACTGATAGTTGAGCATATATTTTCCAGGCAAAACAACCTTGGGAGGCATTTGGTCGGCTTTTTTTACCCAACCTGTGCGCCAGTCCCACCAGTTGCTGTAAGCGCCTGCAGGAAAACGGTATATTTCGGCATGCAGGGTTTTTAAAGCATCTGGAAATTGTGGTGTATCCCAACTAACGTAACGTATGGTACTACCGCTATTGTAGCCATAAAATTCTTCCATATCACGTTGAAGGCCACCAAGCGATGCAGTAACTGGTACAATTTGCGACTGGGCAATTTGAAAGAAAAAAGAAAAAATAATAATCAGGTTAATGTTTTTACGAATCATGAAAGTGTTTTTTTTGAAGATCCAAATAGGACGATTGCGAAGGTACAAATATAGCAAATACCACATGACATAAGCATAATGAACCGAACACGAACTTACAAACAGCAAGGAGTGTGTAAATGTTGAAGAATGTATCTGACAAGCTTTTCAACAAAACATAATGCTACCGTAATTTGTACTTTAAATTAAATTCGCATTGCTTTGATACCCAAATAATGACAATATGATATACTCTTTCAATGGCTATATACCGGTGGTTCACGAAAGTTCGTTTGTGCATCCGCAAGCTGCAGTTACAGGCAATGTAGTGATAGGCGCCAATGTTTACATAGGTCCGGGAGCAGCCATCCGTGGCGACTGGGGCGAAATTATTATTGAAGACGGATGCAATGTTCAGGAAAACTGCACCATACATATGTTTCCTGGTGTAACCGTGCTGCTTAAACAAAACGCGCATATTGGCCATGGTGCTGTAATACATGGTGCCACTATTGGTGCTAATTGTTTAATAGGCATGAATGCCGTAATTATGGATAATGTGATTATTGAAGATGAGTGCATAATTGGTGCTTTAAGTTTTGTAAGTGATGGCATGCATATTCCACTCAGAAAAATTGCAGTAGGCAATCCGGCAAAAATTATCAAAGATGTAACAGTTGATATGATTGCATGGAAATCCAAAGGAACTCAACTATATCAGCAACTTCCGGCCGAATTGTATGCCAGCCTAAAACCTTGTGAGCCCTTGCGTGAGGTGCCAGCTCACCGTCCAAAACAGCAAGATATTTATAAAACCTGGAAAAAAAATTAATAAAGAATCTGTTGGCCGGATATGTCATTACAATGACTTATCCGTTATAAAGAGCTCATGTATTTTTGAAGAAAAAATTTAGGAATCAATAAAAATGAAAAAAAGCGATTTAAAAGAAATGCCTGAATACTTTGACAGGTATATTAATCTGGCTGAAGATGCAGCGCTTATATCCTCATTACAAATAAGTTTGAGCGAAATAAATAACTGGCCCCTTGATGTATGGGAAAAAATTGGCGACCGCATCTATGCTCCTGATAAGTGGACCATTAAAGATATTGTACAACATGTAATAGATACCGAACGAATTTTTAGCTACAGGGCGTTAGCATTTAGTCGTAACGAAACACAGCCACTACCTTCGTATGATGAAGATACCTATGCTCGCGCAGGACGTGCTGTTAATCGCAAACTCAGTAATATAATTGATGAACTCAAAATAGTGCGTCTGGGTACGATTGCACTTTTTAATTCTTTCGATAATGAAATGCTTGAAAAAACCGGCATGGGATTTAAAGGCCCTTACAGTGTTGCAAGTTTAGGTTTTATGCTTGCAGGGCATCAGCGGTGGCACATGCATATAATTGATGAACGATACCTGCC
This sequence comes from Bacteroidota bacterium, assembly GCA_016714535.1. Lineage (NCBI taxonomy): Bacteria > Pseudomonadati > Bacteroidota > Bacteroidota bacterium. The sequence goes on along the minus strand of JADKDR010000014.1, from coordinate 100,431 downwards.
CTTGCTTAAAGCATTGTCAAAGTAGCATAGGGGTTGCACACCGGTAATAATATTGAAGCAATGTAGCCTTGGTAATTCACTCTAACAATTACTATTTTCTGATTTGTTTAATGGTTAAAACAAGCTGTCAGTTGCAAATCCTTTTTTTACTGCGACTTAGTTCATTCTCTTTTATCTCAAAGAGATAAAATAATACGAATACCAAATTTTACTCGCTGTTAAATGTATGGACTACATTAATTAGTCATAACATGGTTGTTTTGCTAAGAAAATATTCCCAGTAAAAAAACGAATCTTGTTTTTACATTATCTCGCTAAGTATAAGAATTGTGTTTATGAGTTATACTAAAGTGACACTAATGAAATGTTTTGAGCTTTATGCGATGCTCACGTATTGACAAAAAGGAGACCTTTTTTTACAAACCACAGAAAACCACACCATTCATTCGCCCAAACTCAAAGGTTTATTGTTATTCAACTTTTCGATAAAAAGCTACATTTGCACCCGCAAAAAAACTGAATCGAACTGCCATGTGTTGCCAAGCGCATGGCTATTAGCACTAAAATTAAAATTATGAATATAGCAGTAGTAGGCACCGGATATGTTGGTTTGGTAACCGGCACATGTTTTAGCGAAATGGGTAACCATGTTATTTGCGTAGATATAGACAAAGAGAAAGTAGAAAAAATGCGAAATGGGAAAATCCCAATTTACGAACCGCATTTAGATTCATTGTTTGAGCGCAACATCAAACAAGGCCGTCTTAAATTTACAACGGATTTAGAAGATGCTATTGCCCAATGTCCCATTATATTTCTGGCATTGCCAACCCCTCCAGGTGAAGATGGTAGTGCCGATTTGAGTTATGTTTTGGGAGTAGCTTCAAAATTGGGAACAATTATTAAGGATTATAAAATAGTTATTAATAAGAGTACGGTACCTGTAGGCACTGCCGAAAAAGTAAGAGATGCCATTGCAAAGAATTGCACAACAGAGTTTGATGTTATTTCGAATCCCGAATTTTTGCGCGAAGGATTTGCTGTTGACGACTTTATGAAACCCGACCGCGTGGTAATAGGCACCCGTTCAGAAAAAGCAAAGAAGGTAATGAGCGACTTATACGCTCCTTTTGTACGCCAAGGAAATCCAATTTATTTTATGGATGAGCGTAGTGCAGAACTTACCAAGTATGCTGCCAATGCCTTCCTTGCAACCAAAATTACTTTTATGAATGAAATAGCAAACCTATGCGAAAAGGTAGGCGCTAATGTAGATAGCGTTCGCATTGGTATAGGCAGCGATGATCGCATAGGCAAGCGCTTCTTATTTGCCGGTATTGGATATGGAGGAAGTTGTTTCCCAAAAGATGTGCAGGCACTAGCAAAAACTTCAAGCGATTATCAATATGATTTTAAAGTATTAAAATCGGTAATGGATGTAAATACAAAACAGAAAACCATTATCGTTGATAAAATAAAAAGTTATTATAATGGCAATATAAATGGCAAGCATATAGCACTATGGGGCCTTGCCTTTAAACCAGATACCGATGACATACGCGAAGCTCCGGCATTATTTATTATTGATGAGTTGATAGCTGCAGGTGCTACCGTTACTGCCTTTGACCCGGAAGCTATGAATAATGTAAAAAAAGTGATTGGTGATAAAATCACGTATGCCAATGATGAGTATAGCGCCTTGCAAAATGCCGATTGCCTGCTTATAGCTACCGAGTGGGGCATTTTCCGCACACCCGAATTTGAAAAGATAGGAAAGTTGCTTAAGGCAAAAGTTATTTTTGATGGACGCAACCTATACGAACCAGCACGTATGCGCGAGATCGGATTCTATTACAGTAGCATAGGCCGCGAAGAGGTTGCTTTATAATAAATGTGCAACCTGCACGTTTGGTAATTTCATTACCTTCGCGCGCATGAATTCAAGGGTTATACTGATTTTTATTTTAACAGTTGCATTGCTTGGTGCCTGTAACAAAGCTGATGAGATAGGTTCGGGCATTTTGCCCGATAGCGATTTTGCAAACCTTATTTATTCCGACACTTCTTCGTATTTTATCTACAGCAAAACGGAAGACTCCCTATTTGCAGGCGGTAAAATCAATGTTTCAGATGCATTAAATCAACCTTTTAACACAGTAGGTTCGCGCAACGATGCCTAATTTGGTATTGGTCGTGCATCTTACTATGCACAACTCGACCTTGGCAAAACTTCGTTTGACTTTGGCACCAATCCGGTTATAGATAGCATGGTACTTACATTAGGATATAACGAACACTATGGCGATACCAATACATCAATGACTTACCGTGTGTTCAGGTTGGACGATAAATTATATGCCGATAGCACCTACTACACCTTCACCACCTTTAATGCTGCCACCGAAATTGGAAATGTAACTGTATCACTAAATCCCAAAGACAGTATAAGCGAGCATAATGTAAAGTTAGGGGCGCACATTCGCATTCCTATCAATCCGGCCGTAGTAGCTGAATTTGCTGCCAAACTCAATACCAGCGAAATGAAAGTGAACGATGAGTTCATTAATTTTTTTAAAGGCATTTATGTAACAGTTGATAAGCCAATGGGTGTAAATGAAGGCAACTATATTATTACCAATTACAAAGCAAACAATACGCGCCTTGCCATGTATTATTACAACGCTGATGCAGACTCGCTCACGTTTACTTTCCCTGCTAATGTGCGCAATCGTGTGGCACATTTCGATCATGATTATACAGGCACCCAGCTTGGCGCACAACTAATTGATAGCACCCTTGGAGGCGATTATGCTTATCTTAATTCGCTTGGCAGTACTGAGTTGTTTTTAAAATTTAATGACTTAAAAAAAATAGCCGAAGGTCGTACGCTGGCAGTTGTAAAAGCAAAAATTATTTTGCCTTCAGAAAATGTGACTAATAAAAGTCTTGCGCACAAAACCATTCGTGTTCTGATTGCCGATTCACTTGGTAGGGGAACTTCAAAATACAACATTACCTCGCCCACCTATGATTCTGTAAAACAGGAATTTTCTATTGACATCACTTTTATTCTTCAAAATATTTTCAATGGAAAACATACAGACTTTGGTTTTATACTTAAAGCACCTGCTACCTACTTTACGCCATTTCAAACCAGGTTTTACAGGCAAACCAACCCGCTCAGGCGTGCACGCCTGCAAATGCAATTGGTGCAATACTAAATGTGACTAAAGTTGCGTTAACCGTGTTTCCCTTTATAATTAATACTTTTAGTAAATTTGTTCAATGACTAAACTAAAAACTATTTTCTTATTCATAGTTGTAATCTTGTTTACATGCAACATAACACCGCTGCTTGCGCAACAGAAAATAGGGCAATGGCGTGTGCATTTATCATACAACCAAACCAAGGCAGTAAGTGTAAGCAATGACAAAATTTATGTAGCTGCTAACGATGCAGTTTTTTATTTTAATAAAAGTGATAATAACATAAGCGCGCTGTCAAAAGTAGAAGGCCTGTCATCCATTGGTGTAAATACATTGCGCTACAACGAACCAACACAAACGCTGGTAATTGCTTATTCCGATGCTAATATTGATATAATTAAAGGTGCCATTATTCAAAACAATTCTGACATTAAGCGTGCAAATGTGGTTGGCGGAAAATCGATAAGGCACATCCTTTTCAGAAACGAACTGGCTTATCTATCGTGCAGTTTCGGAATTGCAGTGCTAAATACTGAGCGTAACGAAATTAAAGAAACCTACAAACTTGGTTCAGGCACCGGAGTGGAAGTTAACAGTTGCACTACTGATGATACGTATATATATGCCGCAACTGACAGTGGTATCTATCGTGCAGAACTGTCCGACCCATTCATTTTTAATCCTGCAGCATGGTCTAAAATTATTGACCGTCCCGCCAGCACAGGCACCTTCGATTTTATTCAATCCTTTAACAGCAAGATAATTATTAATCATGTGCTTACATCGGGACCCTACAAAGATTCGCTAACTATTTACGATCCTATATCACAAAGCCTCACACCTTTGTTTCAATCAGGTTCAAAAATTTTATCCATGCAATCGTCAGGCGATTATCTTACCCTTACCGATAACAACACACTTATGGTGTTTGATAATAACTTTTCGAAAACAAATTATCTCCAGGCAGTTGGCGCCTTTACTGTGCCGATGGAGGCGCAAGCCGATGGAAATGTGTTTTGGATAGCTGATAAGAATAAAGGGCTACTGAAATTTATTCCCGGACAAGGCAGCGAAGTAATTGTGCCTTCGGGGCCAAAGTCTAACCGGACCGCCTTACTCGATGGCAGCAGCGATTATACATGGGTAAGTCACGGAGTTCGTTTTAATAACTGGACACCCGTGTTTGTAAATGATGGCTTTGCACGTTTTGATAATAAAGAATGGAAACAATTTTCGGGGAAAGCGCCCGATGGAAAATTTACACTCGATACCATTTTCGATTTAGTATGCATTGCAGCCGACAAGTCGGATAAGGAGCATGTTTACTTTGGTTCGTTTGGTGGAGGACTGGTAGAATATAACAATGGTGCCATTACATTGTATAACGGAAGCAACAGCATTATTAAGAATCAAAGCATTATTGCAAATTACAACAATGTGCGTGTAGGAGGCCTTGCATTTGACAATGACAATAATTTGTGGATATGCAATACCATTGCCGATACGGGGCTTATAGTAAAAAAAGGAGATGGTAAATGGAAAAAATATTATACCAAAAGCTTAGCAGGTGGCGATTATGTAACTGATATAGTTGCGGATGATAATGATCAGCTATGGATAAACATTCCGGTGAGTGGTGCAAACAAAGTAGGCTTGTATGTTTATAATCACAATGGCACATTGGACGATGTGAGCGATGATCAGGCAAAATTACTTACCGATGAAGAAGGAAAAGGGAAACTACCAAGCAAGGCAGTACGATGTATGGCCAAAGATCGCGATGGATTAATATGGATAGGTACCGAAAAAGGAGTTGGCGTATTTTATAGTCCCGGTGCAGTGTTTAGCAATGGTAACTTTGATGCACAACAAATTCTGATTCAGCAGGAAACTTATAATCTCTATTTGTTGGATAAAGAAGTAGTGCAAGCCATTACCGTTGATGGCGCTAACCGTAAATGGTTTGGCACACAAAGTGGCGGAGTGTATCTGACTTCGTCTGATGGCGTTGAACAAATTCTTAATTTTAGCGAGGCCAATAGTCCATTATTATCTAATAACATTAACAGCATAAAAGTCAACGAAGCTACAGGCGAAGTTTTTTTTAGCACCGACCGTGGTATGATTTCATATCAGGGCGATGCCACCTTAGGTAGCGAAGCATGCGAAGATGTGCTTGTATTTCCAAACCCTGTGCGCGAAACTTACAGCGGGCCAATTGCCATACGCGGGTTGGTAAATAATGGATATATAAAAATTACAGATATTGCCGGAGGCCTTGTTACCGAAATGCGTGCTAATGGGGGACAAGCTATTTGGGATGGCAACAATTTGAAAGGGGAACGTGTAAGCACCGGTATATACCTTGCCATGTGCAGCGATGAACAAGGAACCAATACCTGCATAGCTAAAATTGCAGTAGTGAGGTAGCAGTAATAAAACTTCTTCTTGTTTTTTCGACAGGTAGTTTGCATCGTAATTTTCTTTTACAAAAAATATTCTATTTGACATCTACGTATTTAGGCTTTCATTATTACAACCATACAAGTAGCATACTGCGATAAACTAACAATTTTTTTATTCGCTTCTGTTTTCATAAAAACCATTTTGTGTGAATCAGCTTTTATAAAATTATTTACCTTTGAATAAAATAATTAATCTGATGAAAAAAATCATTACGTCCTTAGTCTTATTGCTTGCTGCAGTTATATGCTATAGTCAGGGCTTTGATAAGCCGCGCTATATAATCGAAACACACCGGGCTGGCACTTATTTAGGAACCTTTGAAATAGAATTATTCCCGCTGATAGCGCCATTGGCAACTAATTATTATGACAGCCTTGTTAATGTTCAGTTTTATGACAGCACTGCTTTTCATAGAGTGGTTCCGGGGTTTGTAATACAAGGTGGCGATCCTAATTCTATTAACGGGCCTATAAGCACGTGGGGGCAAGGGAATCCTAATCAGCCAAATGTAAATGCAGAGTTTAGTGTGGTTCGACATCTTCGCGGCCGCCTTGGGGCGGCACGCGATGTAGATACCAATAGTGCCAATTCGCAATTTTATATTTGTGTTGCTCCGGCATTGTTTTTAGATGGTGACTATACCGTATATGGTCAGGTAACTTCGGGCATGGAAGTGGTTGATACCATTGTTAATTCTCCACGCGATCAGAATGATGTGCCCTTGCAAAAAATTGAAATGTTCGTAACCAAGAATGGAGTGAATGATAGTATTCCCGATGCACCATTGTTGCTAAGTCCAGCCAACAATGCAGTCGATGTTTATGATGGACAAATGTTTGTATGGTCGCATATCGACCAGGCAGTTATGTACTCACTTGAATTTAGTACCGATTCGCTATTTACTAATTTAGTATATGGAATTAACTCGGCAATCGATTCTATCGCCTCCAAAAATTTTTTAGGAAGTACGAAGTACTATTGGCGTGTTAAATCTAACAACGGTGGTCATTATAATACTTCGGCTGTGTATTCATTTACCAGCGCCATGCCCGGGCCACAATTAGTTGCCCCACCCGATACCAGTACAAATAATGTCCTCAATCCTATTATGGTGTGGGACTCGTTGCCTGGTGCGGTGTCATACACGTTGCAAGTAGCTAAACTTCCAGTATTTGCAGGGCCTTCATTTGTATACAATCAGAGCGGGCTCATTGCTCCATCGCAGCAGGTCACTGGCTTGCTAATCAATAAAAAATATTATTGGCGTGTACGCGGATTTAATGGAAGCAACGATGGCAACTGGTCAAAGGTTTTTACCTTTAATACCGGAACTAATACGAGTATAGTTAACAACATAGGCTATGGCCAGACACTGAACATAGATAAGCTATTCCCAAACCCGGCTGAAGAAAACCTAAATATATTATTGTCTTGTACCCGCAATGCACTTATCACGGTAGATATTGTGGACCTAACCGGAAAAACTGTATTTACCAAAGTAGAAAATATTATTTTAGGGAAGTTCAGCTTATCCATTGATACCAAATTGTTTAGCAAAGGAATTTATATACTGCATGTGCATGATGACATAGATGAGTCATCAGAATTATTTGAAGTCAAGTAGTCGTTATATTTATCTGGAAAGGTGCTTTGGCTAATGTCAGGCAACAATTACAAACACATTTATTCATACAAATACACACGCTTAACGCGTTGCGATATGCCTGTAAGCACTTCGTAAGGTATAGTTCGCATGGCTTTAGCCATGCCATGAATTGAATGAGTCCTTCCAAAAATGATAACTTCATCGCCTTCGTTACAAGTAACATTAGTAACGTCAATCATACACATATCCATGCAAATGTTGCCTATCGTAGAACAAGGCACATTGTTAACCAATACAGTATATGCTCCATTGCCGCATTCACGGCTAAGGCCATCAGCATATCCAACTGCTATTACTGCAATACGAATATCGGATGTGGCAACTGTCTTACAACCATAACCAACAACCTCTCCTTTATTAACCTTTTTGATTTGCGAGATACGCGTTTTAAAAGTTGATACAGGCAATAGATTAGCGGTTTCTTCAGCAGTATTAGCAGCACCATGTAATCCTATTCCCAAGCGCACCATATCATACTGCGCATGTGTAAATCGAATAGCAGCACTTGAATTACAAATATGCCGAAGCGGTTGATAACCCAATGCATCCGAAATCTGGCTCGACATTTTCACAAACTTATCCATTTGCATAAGTGTAAAGTTATCATACTCTACCTGCTCGCTCGCTGCAAGGTGCGACATTACACTTATAACTTTTAACTTTGGATTGCTTGCCAAAAGCACTATTGCCTTTTCAATCTCATCTGGCAACAAACCAAGTCGATGCATACCGGTGTCAAACTTAAGATGAATGCCATACGTTTTATTATCCTGGCGCATACGTACAAAGTCGCTATACAATTGTATCATTCTTATTGAATATAACTCAGGCTCCAGGTTATAGTCAGCTAAGGTTCGAAAACTTTGTACTTCGCTATTCATTACCATTAACGGTAAGGTTATACCACGGTTTCGCAATTCAACTCCTTCATCTGTATAGGCCACAGCCAGGTAATCGGCTTTATGGAAGGCCAGGATATTGGCTATTTCGAAACTACCTCCACCATATGCAAATGCCTTTACCATACACATAGTCTTTACTTCCGGATTCAGTTTCGCTTTATAAAAATTAAAATTGTAGACCAACGCAGTAAGGTTAACTTCTAACACTGTATCATGGTTTTTTTCCTGAAGTAAATAGCTTATGCGCTCAAACTCAAAAACACGTGCTCCTTTAATTAAAATTATTTCATTATTAAAATCATTAGTATTTACAGTGCTTAGAAAACTCTCTGTGTTATCATAGCACTCCGATTTTATACCATTCTCATTAGCTGCTCTACTAAGCTCGCTGCCAATAAATATTTTTCTGTCAATTTTATTTTCTTTAAGCAGGCTGAAAATTTCTCCATAGAGGTTGTCCTTGTGCTTAGCCGATTCCATCATATCGCTAAGTATAATGCATGATCGTGTGCCATGCTGATGCTGCTTCATATAATTAAGAGCTATTCGCAGCGAGTTAATGTCGCTGTTGTATGAATCATTTATGACAATACAATTGTTTACTCCACTAAGCATTTGCAAACGCATTTCAATGGGGTGCAATTGCTTCATTAGTTCTGCAATCAGATCAAAGTCAAGTTTCAGCAATAACAAAGTAGCCCAGCATAATATGCAATTGCTAATAGATGCATCGTCAATAAATGGAATTGCAATTTGCACCGGCAAGGTATGATACATAGCACTGATGATAGTTTGCGTGCTATCCTTTCTTATCGAAATATGCTGGAGTATGCCCATCTTGCCAGCGCTACACCCAAACAGTTTTACCGTTTTATTTTCTTTACACAATGCATCAAGAATCTCATCCACATCCTTGTCACCGTGATGGTATACTATCCATTCACAATTCCTGAACAAATTCAGCTTCTCGGATATCTTTTGCAACCGATTGGCAAAACCTTCATCATGCGCATTGCCAATGCCTGTTAGAATTCCTATTTGTGGTTGAATTATTTTTTCGAGGTGTTCCATCTCACCGGGTTGCGAAATCCCGGCTTCAAACAACGCAAGGTTATGTACTTCGCTAATTAAACTTACAGATAAGGGAACTCCAATCTGTGAATTAAAACTTTTAGGGCTGCGAACTACATTAAAATTTTTATATAACAACTGATATAACCATTCCTTGGTCATTGTTTTTCCGTTGCTACCCGTTATTCCAATTGTCTTTATATCAAAAGCTTTGCGATGGGCTATTGCAAAGCGTTGCAGCGCTTTGCCCGTATCTTCAACTACAATATAATTGGCCCAGGTATCCAGGTAATTTCGGTTGCTAATTACAATTGTTCTTACACCCGACTTCTGTAAATCCTTCATATACTTATGTCCATCATTTCGTGCGGTTATAATCGCAAAAAAAGTGTTTCAAGGTTATTATCTGCTGAGCGTGAATCAATCGATAAATGCGTTATAGATATTTCTTCAGTAGAATTGATAATCAATTCTCCTTGCATCATAGTAGCCACTTGTTGAATCGTATACTTCATAACAGTTGTTCTAGTTCCCTTTGTGTTTTAAGAGGTAATGAACTTACAACTAAGCTATAAGAGTCATCTATCCATTGCAAAATCAATTTATCTGGAATGCCACTATTAAGGTCAATGGTATTCCAATGCTTTTTACTCATGTGGTAGCCTGGCTGCACCCCTTCGTATTTTTCGCGTAGCTCAATTGCATACTCCGGTTCGCACTTTATATTAATGCTACTCGGTTCACTAATACTTGTAAGGCAAAACATCTTGCCCAAAACCTTAAATACCAAGGTATCCTGATCGAAAGGAAATTCCTCAGTTACTCCACGTTTTTTAATGCAATGGATGCGAATATTTTCAATATGTAGCATGTGTTACTTCAGAAATAAAATCAATTAATAATCTCCTGATGTCTTCAAATTCGGTGAGAGGCAGTGTTGCTGCAACATCGTCTACGTCATGATATGCTTTGATTCCGCCCAAGGTATAAATAAAGAATGAAGGAACACCGCTTTCGCTAAACCAATAATGATCGCTATTGGCAGCCTTTCCTCGTTTTTTTATGGCTGACAATAATTTTTTCTGCTCATTATTTTTTTCCAACAAATCAAATGCTTTGGGATACTCGGTAGCATTAACAACCATAATACCTTCGTCACCGGTACCCATCAAATCAAGATTGATTAAGAATTTTATCTGCTTTAAAGGAAAAACCGGATTCAGTGTATAAAAACGCGAACCTAATAACCCCGCTTCCTCGCCTGCAAATGCAATGAAAACAATGCTGTATTCCGGCTTATGTAGAATGTAATAATCAATTAATGAAAGCAACATACTCACTCCGCTCGCATTATCATTTGCACCGGGAAAGATTGCTTTTTTACCCATCATTCCAAGATGATCGTAATGCGCAGTAATTACAATAAACGAATCCTTACTTTGGCTGCCTTCAATATATCCTATTACATTATTTGACTTGTGTTTTTCGATGAGGCAAGTTTGTAACTCAATGGTGATTTTTTTTCCCTTGATGAATTTATTCTTCAAAATATAAATGACAGGTTTACGTATTTGCTTCGTTGCAACACTCCAAGTCAGTTTATCGTTAAGAATAACTAATCCCCCGCATGAAAAATCTGAGGCATTAATAAGTTCATTGATATATTTCTTTACAGAATCATTTTGCGATGTAATATCGATGCATATAATCTTTGATGAAACTTCTGTTCTCAACTGATCGAGTGATACAAATGGTTCAAGCGCATATGTTTCTTTTATAGAAGTGCTAGCATGGTGAAAAATATAATCTACGCCCGGAACTAAAGGGTGCTTATCAATTGATATGGCCGTCTTACCCGGAAAAGTATTTACCGGAAATTCAAAAGGTTGGAAGTAGTCATTACCAAAAGCCTTTACATTATTCTTCCTAAAATAATTAGCAATATAATTTGCTGCCTTCTGATCTCCGTGTTTTACATATCCTCTTCCACTATACTTTTTCGAAGTTAATTGAATAATGTGTTTACGGGCATTATCAACTTCTTCTTGTCCATAGGAGATGAAGCATAACAGTAAATAAACAGTCAATAAATAACAGCGCATGTGGCAATATTAAAAAAAAACCGCAAGCAATGCTTACGGTTTAATAAATCGTTCAATTAATTAATATTACCGTTTAACAATCTTCACATTCCTGATTATTCCATCTACGTTAACCTTTACATTATACATTCCGGCTGAAAATGCCTCAATAGAATACGTAAAGGTGTTGGTTCCTTCATTAGATTGCTGCCTGTCAGTATATACAAGTCGTCCGGCCATATCATACAACATAATTGAATATTCGCCTTCACTTAATCCAACATAACTAATATTTAGAACATCATTCGTTGGATTAGGATAAGCATTAAACATAAGTTCAGTATCATTTGCAGCCCAGGTAACCGATTTGCTGCATGTATTAGGCGGACACGTAACTGCTGTATTAACCTTGGTTCCAAGATTCCATGATGAATTAACATAAGCAATATATGTTCTTAAGATATTATTTGAATACACCGAACCACAACCAGTGAGCGCATTTATACCCTCTTGATATAATTGCCATACTGTTAATCCTGCAACCGGACCAGTATCAACCACCATATCTTTAAAATTAACAGTACTTGGAGCAAAATTAGGATTCATTAAATCAAAGAAAATATTTAGTGCTAAGGTAGTTGTCTGTGCCGCCAATCCATTGTTCAATTGTGCCAACGATGGGTTTACTAAATTGGCCGTTAAAGCATTTGTATTTAACTGCCCTTGCATAACCGTCTTGACTGCAGCAGCCGAAGTCATTGTTAGGCTAAATGCTCCCTGACAACTTCCTTTCAAAACTAGTCCATTAGGGAAAACTGTATTAAAGTTAGCATCTAGATACTTAACCAAGGTATCCTGTCCATTTTGACCCTTGTACCAGGAGATTGCATGCCCTGTATAGAAAGTACTACATATATATATTGGCTGCGTTATCTCTAAAGTAGCTGTTTTTGTGCATCCTTTAGCATCAGTAACCGTAACCGTATATATACCAGCAACTAAACTACTCTGATTGGCATTCGTATTTCCATTACTCCAGCTAAATGAATACGGTGCTGTGCCACCGGTTACGGTAGTTGTTATAGCACCATCATTATTATTACAAGAACTAACATTCTTTCCGGCCAAGATAACGCTGATTGCCTGAGGTTGTGTAACTTGTTTAGAACAAGTTGTTGTACATCCGCCAGCATCTGTTACTGTTGCGGTATAAATTCCTGCTGCAAGATTACTTATAGTCTTAGTGGTCTTACCGTTGCTCCACAAGTACGAATACGAGGCCACTCCTCCGGTTTGATTTACAGTAAGAGACCCATTACTCGCTCCATTGCAAGTTACATTTGAATTTGTAATAATGCTGCAAGCCAACGTAGAAGAGGAACTAGAAATAACTACTGTGCAAGTCGAGGAACAACCATTGCCATCTGTAACAGTAACGGTATATGTTCCTGCACAAAGGCCGCTCACGCTAGAAGTGGTTTTTACAGGAACCGTATTCCAACTGTAAGTATATGTACCTGTTCCACCATTTGCCGTAACCGTAGCCATACCATTGCATTGGCCACAGGTTGCATTTGTTCTTATTGTAGAGCAAGTAACCAAGTTTGGCTTGATAATAACCGTTGAACATGTTGTGGTGCAACCTTGCGAAGAGGTAACCGTAACCGTAAAGGTTCCAGCATCAAGGCCTGTTATTGTTTTAGTAGTTTTGCCATTGCTCCACAAATAAGTGTATCCACTTCCACCCGTTGGATTTACTGTTGCTGTTCCATTAATGGTAAAGTAACAACTCAAATCCGTTTTGCTCACAGAACAAGATATTGAATTGGTTCCTGCCACAACAACCAAACAAGATGTAGTACATCCATTAGCATCAGTAACTGTAACAGTATACGTTCCAGAACAAACATTACTAACATTCGCTGTTGTTGCACTATTGCTCCAAAGATAGGTCTTAGAACCTGTGCCTCCTGATGCAACTACAGACATAGTGCCATTGCATTGGCTGCATCCTGCAGCTGTAGAAGATGTGCTGCAAGTTAACGAAGCTGGCTGGGTAATAACTGCCGTGCATGTTGTGCTGCAACCATTGCTTGCTGTTACCGTTACCGTATAGGTACCAGCTATAAGGCCGGTAGCTGTTTGGTTGGTTTGAGCATTACTCCATAGATAAGTATATCCTGAACCTCCGGTTGCATTTACGGTTGCAGTGCCATTGTTTCCACCATTACAACTTACATTCGTTTTGGTGGTGGTGCATGTAATTGATGATGTTGCTGTTATCACGATGCTGCAAGTTGATGTACATCCGTTGGCATCAGTTACGGGCAATTAGGCCCCACATAAACTTGAAATTGTTGCCGTGGTTGATCCATTGCTCCATACAAGTCTTGGTGCCGGTACCGCCTGTTGCACTTACGCGCTGCCGTTGCATGCTCCACAAGTGGCATTGCTGCCGCTTATGCTACAACTTAATACGGTAGGTTGTGTAATACTGCCGTGCATGTTGTGTGCAACCATTGCTTGCTGTTACCGTTACCGTATAGGTACCAGCTATGAGGCCGGTAGCTGTTTGGTTGGTTTGTGCATTACTCCATAGATAAGTATATCCTGAACCTCCGGTTGAATTTACGGTTGCAGTGCCATTGTTTCCACCATTACAACTTACATTCGTTCTTGTAGTGGTGCATGTAATTGATGATGTTGCTGTTATCACATGCTGCAAGTTGATGACATCCGTTGGCATCGGTTACGGCAATATATGACCTGCACAAAACTGAATGTGCCGTGGCGATCCGCCCAGCTGCCACCGCCGGCACCGCTGCGACTGCCAGGGCAGCTTCCGCAAAAAGTGGTAATACGCGGCGGGGCAACCTGTACGACAGGTACCAGCTATGGCTGAGCGTGTAGCATTACCCAGATAGACTAACCCTTGCATCGGTGCAGTGCCTGTTTCCACCATACAACTACATGTTTGGTGTGTGCAATGTGATGGCTGTTATCCGATGCGCAAGTTGATGTACATCCGTTGGCATCGGTCACGGTAGCAATATAGGTACCGCAAAAACTTGAAATTGTTGCCGTGGTTGATCCATGCTCCATACAAAGTCTTGGTGCCGGTACCGCCTGTTGCACTTACTGTGGCGCTGCCGTTGCATGCTCCACAAGTGGCATTGCTGCCGCTTATGCTACAACTTAATGCGGTAGGCTGTGTGATTACTGCCGTGCATGTTGTGGTGCAACCATTGCTTGCTGTTACCGTTACCGTATAGGTACCAGCTATGAGGCCGGTAGCTGTTTGGTTGGTTTGTGCATTACTCCATAGATAAGTATATCCTGAACCTCCGGTTGCATTTACGGTTGCAGTGCCATTGTTTCCACCATTACAACTTACATTCGTTTTGGTGGTGGTGCATGTAATTGATGATGTTGCTGTTATCACGATGCTGCAAGTTGATGTACATCCGTTGGCATCGGTCACGGTAGCAATATATGTACCTGCACATAAACTTGAAATTGTTGCCGTGGTCGATCCATTGCTCCATACAAAAGTCTTGGTGCCGGTACCGCCTGTTGCACTTACTGTGGCGCTGCCGTTGCATGCTCCACAAGTGGCATTGCTGCCGCTTATGCTACAACTTAATGCGGTAGGCTGGGTGATTACTGCCGTGCATGTTGTGGTGCAACCATTGCTTGCTGTTACCGTTACCGTATAGGTACCAGCTATGAGGCCGGTAGCTGTTTGGTTGGTTTGTGCATTACTCCATAGATAAGTATATCCTGAACCTCCGGTTGCATTTACGGTTGCAGTGCCATTGTTTCCACCATTACAACTTACATTCGTTTTGGTGGTGGTGCATGCAATTGATGATGTGGCTGTTATCACGATGCTGCAAGTAGATGTACATCCCCTAATATCGGTTACGGTGGCAATATAAGTACCTGCACATAAACTTGAAATTGTTGCCGTGGTCGATCCATTGCTCCATACAAAAGTCTTGGTGCCGGTACCGCCTGTTGCACTTACTGTGGCGCTGCCGTTACATGCTCCACAAGTGGCATTGCTGCCGCTTATACTACAACTTAATACGGTAGGTTGTGTAATAACTGCCGTGCATGTTGTGCTGCAACCATTGCTTGCTGTTACCGTTACCGTATAGGTACCAGCTATAAGGCTGGTAGCCGTTTGGTTGGTTTGAGCATTACTCCATAGATAAGTATATCCTGAACCTCCGGTTGCATTTACGGTTGCAGTGCCATTGTTTCCACCATTACAACTTACATTCGTCTTGGCGGTGGTGCATGAAATACCCGTGCCTCCCGAAACTGTTCCTGAACATGAAGTTGTGCAACCTCTGCTATCGGTAATTACAACTGTATAGGTGGCCGCACATACATTGTTTAAACTGCTAGTTGTTGCACCATTGTTCCATTGATAGGTATATGGAGCAACTCCTCCGTTAACAGTTGCCGAAACAGTTCCTGTGCAATTGGAACCACAACTTGTAGCGGTGACAAAAACATTACATGTAAGTAAGTTTGGATTGTTTAAAACAACTGAACATGTCGATGTACAATTTCCTGCAGAAATTGTAACCGTATAAGTGCCAGCGGCTAAGTTTGCTATTGACTGCGATGAAGCTCCAGTGCTCCATAAGTAAGTATAATTAATGCCTCCGCTGCCATTTGCTGTTGCGGTGCCATTGCTTCCATTATGGCATGTGATTGGGGTGCTGATTATTGAGCAACCTATTGTACCTGCACCACTCACTACAGTTATGCAACTTGAAGTACATCCATTTGCGTCTGTTACAGTTACAGTATACGTTCCTGCACATAGGTTGGATATAGATGCAGTTGTTGCACTGTTGCTCCATAAGAATGAATATGGAGCCACACCATCTGCACCGGAGGCCACAGCCGTGCCTATGCATTGGCCACATGGCGATGAGGTAGAAGTGGCCTGACAAGAAAGTGGCAATGGAGAGAAGATGTTTACAGAACATGTGGTAGTGCATCCCGCTCCAGAAGTTACGGTTACTTCATATGTTCCAGTTACTAATCCGGTGGCAGTTTGGCTTGTTTGCCCATTGCTCCACAAATAAGTATATGCTGAGCCGCCTGTTGCATTTACTGTAGCGGTTCCATTATTTCCTCCAAAACAAGATACGTTCGTCTTACTAATTGTACAAGTTATGCCATTGCTTGAATTTACTACAGCACTGCATGTCCTTGTGCAACCATTTGCATCAGTAATAGTTATAGTGTATGTGCCGGCACAAACAGCAGTTAGGTCTTTAGTTGTAGCTCCATTACTCCATATATATGTATATGGCGCTTTTCCTCCACTTGCACTAACTATAACTGCACCATTACAAAGTCCGCAACTAGCGTCCGTTGGTGTTATAGTGCAACTAAGTGCCTGAGGTTGTGTAATATTTACAGTACAGGTTGTAGTACAACCTGAAGAAGATGTAACCGTAGCAGTATATACTCCAGCGCTTAATCCTGTAGCAGTCTTGGTTGTTTGTCCATTACTCCATAAATACGTATAACCACTTCCGCCAGTTGGATTAACGGTAGCTGTACCATTATTACCTCCATTACACTTTACATTTGTTTTGGTAATAATGCAAGAAATGTTGTTTGATGTGCCAACATTAATATTGCAAATAGTTGTACAGCCGTTCGAATCGGTAACAGTTACTGTATACGAACCTGCACACAAAGAAGCGGTTGAAGATGTAGTAGCACCATTATTCCATAAGTATGTATAACCGGGAGTTCCGCCATTGGCAACTACTGAAGCTGTTCCATTACATTGTCCGCATGAGGAAGTTGTAGAGGTTATATTGCACATTAACTGTGCAGGTTGTGTTACTAATACAGAACAAGTTGTTGAACATCCAATTCCAGCAGACACAGTTACAGTATATGTACCTGCAGCTAAACCAGTTGCGGTAACTGTGGTTTGTCCGTTACTCCATAAATATACATAGCTTCCGGCACCAACGGCTGCGACAGTTGCCGTACCATTGGTTCCACCATTACACAGCACATTAGTAGCACTTGCATTGCATGAAATGCTTCCTACAGAATTGATGGTAACGCTACATGCGGTAGAGCATCCATTTGCATCGGTTACTAATGCTGAATAGCTTCCGCTACATAAGCCTGTTGCAATGGATGTGGTAATTCCATTGCTCCATTGATACGTATAAGGAGGGGTGCCCCCAGTAACATTTAGTATTCCACTGCCATTACATTGCCCACAACTTGCATCTGAAGGAGTTATATCGCAAAGAAGTGGACCTGGCTTGGTTAATACAATTGAGCAAGTAGTCGAACAATTTCCTCCTGATGTTACTGTTACAGTATATGTTCCTGCCGTTAATCCGGTCACCAGCTGCGTAGTAGCACCGGTAGTCCATAAGTAGGTATACGTTCCATTGCCTCCAACCGCTGAAACCGATGCAAAACCATTGCTTCCACCATTACATTGAATATTACTTCCACTTACTGTACAACTTAAATTGTTATTCGTAACAATTACTGCCTGACATGTTTTAGTACAATTAAACTGGTCTGAAACGGTTACAATGTACGTTCCAGCGCAAAGATTTTTAATGGTCTTGGTAGTTTTTCCATTGCTCCATAAATATTTGAAAATGAGCCCTCCGCCAGAAGCAAGTACTGTAGCTTGTCCGTTGCATCCTCCGCAAGTTGAAGGAATAGTTGTAACGAAACAATCAACAGGACCATGATTCTTAAGATCATAATAACAAGAAGTAGTACATCCATTCGCGTCTGTTATAGTAACTGTATAAGTGCCTCCTAATATGTTATTAAGATTTTTGGTAGTGGTTCCTGTGTTCCACAAGTAAGTGTATGGTGAAGTTCCTCCAATTGCCACTGCTTGCAACTTTCCTGTTGGTAATCCACATTTTACAAATTGTAATTTTGCAATAGAACATGTGAGCAAAGGTGAGCCACCAACCGTAACACTACATGTACTTGAACATCCATTTGCATCAGTTACTATCACTTGATATATTCCAGCACAAAGGCCGGTTGCAATAGCGGTAGTTTGTGTTGGAATTGTATTCCAGTTATATGAATAGCTTCCGGTTCCTCCTGTAGCAACAACTGCAGCGGTTGCATCGCATGCACCATTGCAGCTTGCTTTAGTTGAGGAGGTAGTACATTCTACTGGTAATGGCTCGGTAATAGTAACACTTGCCGAGCCGGTACATCCATTATTGTCATCAACAAAAACGGTATAGGTTCCAGCCTCAATTCCAATTGCAAAAGCAGTAGTTTGAGCCGGATTTGTATTCCATAAATAGGTATACGTTCCACTTCCGCCAGTTACATTGGCTACTGCCATTCCGGTAGATGCCCCATAACATAATATATCTGTAGGAGTGATGGTAATTTGCAAGCTTGCTGTACTTCCTATTGTTACGCTAGTCGAAACAGTACAACCATTAGCATCAGTAACTGTTACGGTATATGTTCCTGCTATTAATCCACCTATTGCACTTCCATTTTGTCCATTTGACCATATAAATGTATAACCAGGAGTTCCACCACTTGCAACAGCTATTGCACTGCCATTCGAATTTCCACAAGTTGAATTGCCCGAATTGGTAATCACGCTTAAAATTGTCGGTTCTGTAATTACTGCTATTGCTGAGGCTTCGCAACCATTAGCATCCGTTGCAGCAACTGTATAGGTGCCAGGTGCTAATCCCGATATGGTTTGTGTAGTTTGGCCATTGCTCCATAAATAAGTATATGGAGATGAGCCTCCGGAAGCCTGCGCAGTTGCTGTGCCATTAGTTAATCCATTACATGTTACCGGATTTACTCCTGTAGACACGCTTAATCCAGCAGGATTTGACAATATTGTCTGACAGGTAGTGCTACATCCATTTGCATCGGTAACAGCAACAGTGTATGCTCCAGCTCCGAGACCCGAAATACTACTTGTTGTAGCTCCTGTATTCCATAAATATGTGTATGATCCAGTGCCACCAGTAACAATAACAGTAGCAGATCCAGAATTTGCATTATTACAACCTGGATTAACCGGAGTTATTCCACAAATTAAAGCCGGTGGTTGTGTTATTATAACCGAAGCCGTTGAAGTACATCCATTGCTATCTGTAACTGTTACAAAATAGGTGCCTGCAGGTAACGCTGAAGCGGTAGCGGTAGTTTGAACAGGCGAGGTGGTCCATTGATATGTATAAGGTGTAACTCCTCCTGATGCAGTTACTGTTGCACTACCAGTTGCGCTTCCATTGCAAGCTGCATTCGCTGAGGAAACTGAAGAAGTTAAAAGTGTTGGCTGGGTAAATGTTACTGAAGCCGTTCCAGAACAACCTTTATTATCTGTAACAGTAACCGTATAGGTTCCTGCTGCAAAATTTAAAACTGCTTGAGTAGTTGCTCCATTTGACCACAAGAACTGGAAAGGTGAATTACCACCAGATACCGTAGCAACAGCACTTCCACTAGTGCCTCCGTTACAATAAACATCGTTTAATTTGATAATATCTACATTTAATGGTGGAGGTTGTGAAATTGTTACGCTCGCAGTGCTTTCACATCCTGTGGCGTCAGTTACTGTAACCATAGCAATTCCAGCACATAAACTGCTGGCGGTTTTGGTTGTTTGTCCGTTACTCCATAAGTAAGTATAAGGAGCAACTCCGCCAGCAACACTTACAACGGTTGCTGTTCCTGTGCAGGTTCCATTACAATTCGTGTTCGACTTATTAATAATAAGTATTAAAGAAGAGGAAGCATTAATACCGGTATTACAACTGGTTGTACAACCATTTTGATCGGTTACGGTTACTGTATAATTACCTGAAGGCAAATTACTAATAGTCGAGGTAGTTTCACCATTTGACCACAAATAGGTATAGCCGCCTGTTCCACCCGAAACATTTACAGTAGCGGAGCCATTATCCTGCCCACATGTAGTATTAGTGCCTAAGGCAACGCATGTCAATGGCGAACCTTGGCCAAGTGTAACGGTGCACGAAGTAGTGCATCCATTAGCATCCGTCACAATTACGATATAATTTCCCGATGACAGACCTGTTGCTATTGCTGTTGTTTGAACCGGAGATGTACTCCATATATAAGTATATCCGGGTGTGCCTCCGCTTGCAACAACTTCAGCTTCGCCATCATTGCCACCAAAACAAGAAATATTATTGGTTACCCCGGCATTACACTCTAACAGTACCGGCTCATTAATTTGTATGGTACATGTAGATGAACATCCATTGGCATCAGTAACTGTAACTGAATAGGTACCGGCTGACAGCCCTGTGGCTGTTGCAGCATTCTGAACAGGAACTGTACTCCAAGTAAATAATAATGTTCCACTTCCCCCAGAAGCACTTACAGTAGCTGTTCCATCTGAGCCTCCATTACAAGAAACGTCTGTTCCTACTATTTGGCATACAATTGGTGTAACTGTAATAATTGTTGTTGAACAAGAAGTAGAGCAGTTATTAACATCTGTTACAGTAACGCTGTATGTTCCGGCTGACAACGCGGTTATTGCGTTGGTTGTATTACCATTACTCCACAAATAGGTATATGGACCAACTCCTCCACTCACATTTACAGTAGCAGAACCATTATTCCCTCCATTACAATCAATTGGGAATCCTGTGACTGTGCATGATAATAATCCTGGTTCAACAATAACAATGAGGCATGAAGTAGTACATCCAGTATTGTCTGTAACTGTAACCGTGTATGTTCCAGCCGACAAACCACTTACTGATGATGTAGTGGAAGCACTGGAAGTATTCCACACATAAGTATAAGGGGAAGACCCACCATTTACAGTAACAGTAGCAGTTCCATCTGCCAATCCATTACAAGATACATTTGTGCCGAATACCCCGCAACTTAATGCATTGGATGATGGTATTGTAACAGAGCATGAAGTAGTACATCCCTTATTATCAGTTACAATAACAAAGTACACTCCGGAGCCTAGCCCGGATGCAATAGCGTTTGTCTGTATTGGCGATGTTGACCATAAATATGTATAAGGGGCTGTGCCTCCTGTTGCTACTACCTGCGCTTTGCCATTATTATTGTTACAACCTGCATTAGTTATTACATTTACATTACATGTTAAAATAGCTGGTTGCGTAATGGTTACAAAACATTGTTTGGCACATCCATTAGCATCTGTAATCGTTACAGTATATGTCCCAGCAGGAATGCCAGGATTGCTTGCTATGGTTTTGCCATTTGACCATAAATAAGCATAAGGAGGAGTTCCTCCTGATGCGGTTACGGTTGCAGACCCAGTAGATGCTCCCCCGCACTTAACATTTGTTTTGGTCATGCTGCAATTAAGTACGTTGGGTTGGCCAACAAAAATGTTCGCTGTAAGATTACATCCATTTGCATCTGTAATAGTTAATGTATAAGCACCAGCATTAAGGCCATTAACATCCTGTGTGGTTGCACCGGTTGACCAAAGATAAGAATATGGTGCTACCCCTCCGGTTACAGTAACATCAACGGAACCATTATTGCCTCCATTACATGATGGCTTAGTAACAATATATAATGTTGCCAATGCTGGGGGCTGAATTATTGTTACACTGCATGAAGAAGAACAGCCGTTATTGTCACTTATAGTAACCGTATAAACTCCTGAAGCAAGATTTAAGATAGTCTTAGTAGTACTGCCATTACTCCACAAATAGGAATATGGTGAAGTACCTCCGCTTGGCACCGCCTGGGCTGTACCATTGTTACTTCCAAAGCATGATATATTGGTATGGTTAATACTACAACCAACTACAGCTGTAGGCTGAGTTATGGTCACCATTGATGTGGCTGTACATCCGTTTACATCTGTAACAGTAGCAATATATGTTCCTGAACTAAGGCCGGTAGCAATACTAGTTGTCTGCCCTGGCACAGTATTCCAGCTATAGGTATATGGTGGTGTTCCACCAATTCCACTAACACAAGCCGAACCATTATTATTTCCATTACATGAAACATTTTGAACGCACCCGATTATGGCAAATAATTGGGTAGGTTGTGAAACAGTTGCAACCCCAACTTTAATACATCCATTTGCATCGGTTATGGTAACAGTATAGTTGCCGCCAACCAATCCGCCTATAGCCTGTGTTGACTGGCCATTTGACCATACATAACTGTAAGGCGGGGTTCCACCGATTGGCTGAGCCATTATAGACCCATTATTACCACCAAAACACGTTACATTTTGTACAGAAGCATTGCAAATACATGAAAGTGCAACTGGTTGAGTTATTGACACTGAACTTGATCCAGTGCATCCATTAAGATCTGTAACGGTTAATGTGTAGATGCCAGCCTGCAAATTACTTAGATTAGCATTTGTACTACTATTTGACCATAAATAAGTATAGGGAGAGATACCACCTGATACATTAGAAATAATAGATCCGTTTCCAGCACCATTACATGAAATATTAAACGCCTGTAAGGTTACTGATAAGCCACTTATCTGTAAAACAGTATAAGAGCATGAAGTAGTGCAATTTTTATCATCAGTGATTGTAACAGTATATATTCCTGGTGCTAAATTTAAATTTGAACTACTTGTTGCACCATTAGACCATAAGAAGGAGTATGGCGCTGATCCGCCTGAAGGATTTAAAACAATACTGCCGTTGTTTGAATTCAAACAAGTTGCTGGAATCATTACCCCATTGCATAATATAGGCAATGGATCGTTTACGGTATATGTTAAAGAAGTAGAACATCCCGATGCATCAAAAATAAACACGGAATAAGTTCCACCATTTACATTAATCAAGCTCGCAGTAGTTTGAGCGGGGGCTGAATTCCATAGGTAAGTAAAAGGCCCGCTACCACCCAATAAACTAGTCTGCAAAACTTTTCCATCCTTTGCACCAGGACAACTAACATCAACAACAGTATATGTTGCAACAATTTCATCCGGTTGATTTAAAGTAATGGATGAACTCACTGTACATCCGTTAAAATCTGTAACAGTAACGGTATATGTTCCGGCTAAAAGATTTGTGGCAATTTGAGTTGTTTGGCCGTTACTCCATAGATATGTATAAGGCCCAACTCCTCCAACAGGGTCAACGGTAGCATCCCCATCATCATCTCCAAAGCAAGAAATATCCGTACCAATCATTGAAACAAAAATCAGATCAGGTTCTGTTATAGTGACTACAATATATTTATTGCATCCAAGCGAATCGGTAACAGTTGCGGTATATATACCGGGACTCAACCCAGATATTGAACTTGTCGTTTGTACCGGAACAGTATTCCAGGTTACTGAATATGGACTTCCAGAGGTGAATGGAACACCTCCAAGAATTGATAAGCTGATTGATCCATCGTTACCACCGCTGCAAGTTATCTGATCTACTGTTGGAATAGCCACTAATAAATTAGGCTCTGCAACGAACACTGAAAGCGTTGTGTCGCAACCTAAAGAGTCTGTAATTGTAATTGTCCAAGTTCCTGCAGATAACCCCGTAGCAAGAGCAGTAGTTTGTATAGGATTAGTATTCCATTGATATATATATCCGTAACTGAAAGGTGTTGCACCTTGAACATCTACATAGGCGGTTCCATCGGAAGCACCAAAACAAGAAACCGAAGTACAACAGTTTTGCAACCCAATCAAATAGCTTGGACTTTCAAAGACATCATAAGCACTTATAAACTCACAATTGTTATTGTCAGTAATGGTAACCGTATAAAGTGATGCAACCAGATTTGATAAATCTTCGGTGGTCATGCCATTACTCCATAAAAATGTATAAGGCGGAGTGCCTCCACCCGGAGTGATATTAATAGATCCGGTGGCATCGTTATAACATTCAATATTTATAACATCACTGATTAATATCTCAAGTGGATTGGGTTCATAAATATCAACCACAATAGTGCTTGCACATCCGTTTGATGAATCATACACCCCAACGGTATATGTCCCGGCAAATAGTCCGTTAAATGATCCTGACGCTTGATAATTAAGCCCATCGATTGTATAAGAATAAGGCCCCACGTTGCTTCCATTGGTAAGGCCCTCTACCTCAAAAGCGCCATCAGGATTACCAAAGCAAATAACACTATCAGTGTTGATTAAACTAATTGTAACATTATCATAATTTGCAAATATTTCAGCACTGCATGTTTGTGTGCAGCCTGAAGCAATATCAGTTACAGTAACCGTGTAGACCCCTGCGCTCAATCCTGAAACCCCTGAAGTGGTTTCACCATTACTCCAGAAATAAGTAGCCGCATTTGAATTATCAGTTACTTGTACCGTTCCGTTCGGGGCATTACAATTTACTTCATCAGTTGCCGAGCATGTAGCTGTGAGGTTAAATATATTATCTGCAATTACTGAAACACAAGAACCAATGCAACCATTTGTAGTATCTGTTACTGTAACCGTATATGATCCTGCAAGCAATCCGGAAAGTTGATTGGTAGTTGCGCCATTACTCCATAAATATGTAACGCTTATTGAACTTGAGCTCACTTGAGCAGTCCCATTGGGGTTTCCACAAGCTGAATTATTTGTTGAACTGCAATTTACAATCGGTGCGCCTGAAACAGAACCTACTGTGGCTTCGCACGATGCGGTGCATCCGTTGGCCTGGTCAGTAACCGTAACGGTATATGTACCAGCAGATAAATTCGAAATGGAATTGTTTGTGTCTCCATTATTCCATAAATAGGTAGGATTAACTGCTGAGGTAGTAACTGAAGCGGTGCCATTTGGTGTTGTACATGAATTATTGTCTGTCGCTGAACAATTAGCCGTAGGAACTGGAAGAGGTGTATTTAATATTTCAACGCTGCAAGAAGCAGAACAACTGCTATTCAAATCGGTTACTGTCACTGTATAAATGCCTGGCGCTAAACCAACAGCAATCGAAGTTGCTTGGCCATCGCTCCATAAATATGCAGGATTGCCTGCATTGGTAGCAACCGAACATTGCCCGTTAAAAACTATACATTGATTATTATTCTGAATTAATTGACAAGTTGCACTTGGAGTTGAATTTGCAGCACCTACTACTGCCTCACAGGTTGATGTACATCCGGTTGTGTTATCTGTTACTGTTACTGTATAAGTTCCGGCTGATAAACCGCTGATACTTGATGTAGTCTCTCCACCACTCCATTGATAGCTTACGCCCGAAGCAGTAGCTGCGGCCGTTCCATTGCCGGCTCCACTGCAATTGGTATTATCGGTTGCGCTGCAGGTTACTAGTGGGTTGCTTGTATTACTTGCAACATTGCTTGTGCATGTTGCGGTGCATCCTGTGCTCAGGTCAGTTACTGTTACCGTATATACTCCGGCACTTAAGCCGCTGATGCTTGCACTGGTTTCTCCATTGCTCCATAAGTAACTTACATTGGTTGCGGTAGCAGTCGCAGTTCCATTTGGGTTGTGCAACTTGTATTATCGGTTGATGAACAACTTACGGTTGGGCTTGACTTGTGTCCACAACTGCTCGCAGGTTGATGTGCATCCGGTTGTGCTATCTGTTACTGTTACTGTATAAGTCCGGCTGATAAACCGCTGATACTTGATTGGTTTCTCCATTGCTCCATTGATAACTTACGGGCGGTAGCTGTGGCGTTCCATTGCCGGCTCCACTGCAATTGGTATTATCGGTTGCTGAACAGGTTACTGGTTGGGCTTGATGCTTACTTGCAACATTGCCTGCAGCGTTGCGGTGCATCCTGTGTTCAGTCTGTTACTGTTACTGTATAAGTTCCGGCTGATAAACCGCTGATGCTTGCATGGTTTCTCCATTGCTCCATTGGTAACTTACATTGGTGCAGTGGCGGATGCAGTTCCATTAGCGTTGGTGCAACTTGTATTATCGGTCGATGAACAACTTACCGCTGGATTACTTGTGTTGTCACTTACGGTGGAAGCGCAGGTAGCAGTGCAACCTGTGCTCAGGTCAGTTACTGTTACCGTGTATGCTCCGGCACTTAAGCCGCTGATGCTTGCATTGGTTTCTCCATTGCTCCATAAGTAACTTACATTGGTTGCGGTGGCAGTGGCGGTTCCATTTGGCGTTGTACAATTTGTATTATCCGTTGATGAACAACTTACGGTTGGGCTTGATGCACTTGATCCTACAACTGCCTCACAGGTTGATGTACATCCGGTTGTGTTATCTGTTACTGTTACTGTATAAGTTCCGGCTGATAAACCGCTGATACTTGATGTAGTCTCTCCACCGCTCCATTGATAGCTTACGCCCGAAGCAGTAGCTGCGGCCGTTCCATTGCCGGCTCCACTGCAATTGGTATTATCGGTTGCGCTGCAGGTTACTAGTGGGTTGCTTGTATTACTTGCAACATTGCTTGTGCATGTTGCGGTGCATCCTGTGCTCAGGTCGGTTACTGTTACCGTATATACTCCGGCACTTATTGGTTTCTCCATTGCTCCATAAGTAACTTACATTGGTTGCGGTGGCAGTGGCGGTTCCATTTGGCGTTGTACAATTCGTATTATCCGTTGATGAACAACTTACGGTTGGGCTTGATGCACTTGATCCTACAACTGCCTCACAGGTTGATGTACATCCGGTTGTGTTATCTGTTACTGTTACTGTATAAGTTCCGGCTGATAAACCGCTGATACTTGATGTAGTCTCTCCACCGCTCCATTGATAGCTTACGCCCGAAGCAGTAGCTGCGGCCGTTCCATTGCCGGCTCCACTGCAATTGGTATTATCGGTTGCGCTGCAGGTTACTAGTGGGTTGCTTGTATTAATTGCAACATTGTTTGTGCATGTTGCGGTGCATCCTGTGCTCAGGTCGGTTACTGTTACCGTATATACTCCGGCACTTAAGCCGCTGATGCTTGCACTGGTTTCTCCATTGCTCCATAAGTAACTTACATTGGTTGCAGTGGCGGATGCAGTGCCGTTAGCGTTGGTGCAACTACTATTATCAGTCGATGAACAACTTACCGCTGGATTACTTGTGTTGTCACTTACGGTGGAAGCGCAGGTAGCAGTGCATCCTGTGCTCAGGTCAGTTACTGTTACCGTATATACTCCGGCACTTAAGCCGCTGATGCTTGCACTGGTTTCTCCATTGCTCCATAAGTAACTTACATTGGTTGCGGTGGCAGTGGCGGTTCCATTTGGGGCAGTACAATTTGTATTATCGGTTGATGAACAACTTACGGTTGGGCTTGATGCACTTGATCCTACAACTGCCTCACAGGTTGATGTACATCCGGTTGTGTTATCTGTTACTGTTACTGTATAAGTTCCGGCTGATAAACCGCTGATACTTGATGTAGTCTCTCCACCGCTCCATTGATAGCTTACGCCCGAAGCAGTAGCTGCGGCCGTTCCATTGCCGGCTCCACTGCAATTGGTATTATGGTTGCGCTGCAGGTTACTAGTGGGTTGCTTGTATTACTTGCAACATTGCTTGTGCATGTTGCGGTGCATCCTGTGCTCGGTGTACCCGTTAGTTACCGTATATACTCCGGCACTTAAGCCGCTGATGCTTGCACTGGTTTCTCCATTGCTCCATAAGTAACTTACATTGGTTGCGGTGGCAGTGGTTCCTGGTGGGCAGCAATTTGTATTATCGGTTGATGAACAACTTACGGTTGGGCTTGATGCACTTGATCCTACAACTGCCTCACAGGTTGATGTACATCCGGTTGTGTTATCTGTTACTGTTACTGTATAAGTTCCGGCTGATAAACCGCTGATACTTGATGTAGTCTCTCCACCGCTCCATTGATAGCTTACGCCCGAAGCAGTAGCTGCGGCCGTTCCATTGCCGGCTCCACTGCAATTGGTATTATTGGTTGCGCTGCAGGTTACTAGTGGGTTGCTTGTATTACTTGCAACATTGCTTGTGCATGTTGCGGTGCATCCTGTGCTCAGGTCGGTTACTGTTACCGTATATACTCCGGCACTTAAGCCGCTGATGCTTGCACTGGTTTCTCCATTGCTCCATAAGTAACTTACATTGGTTGCGGTGGCAGTGGCGGTTCCATTTGGCGTTGTACAATTCGTATTATCCGTTGATGAACAACTTACGGTTGGGCTTGATGCACTTGATCCTACAACTGCCTCACAGGTTGATGTACATCCGGTTGTGTTATCTGTTACTGTTACTGTATAAGTTCCGGCTGATAAACCGCTGATACTTGATGTAGTCTCTCCACCGCTCCATTGATAGCTTACGCCCGAAGCAGTAGCTGCGGCCGTTCCATTGCCGGCTCCACTGCAATTGGTATTATCGGTTGCGCTGCAGGTTACTAGTGGGTTGCTTGTATTAATTGCAACATTGCTTGTGCATGTTGCAGTGCATCCTGTGCTCAGGTCGGTTACTGTTACCGTATATACTCCGGCACTTAAGCCGCTGATGCTTGCACTGGTTTCTCCATTGCTCCATAAGTAACTTACATTGGTTGCGGTGGCGGATGCAGTGCCGTTAGCGTTGGTGCAACTACTATTATCAGTCGATGAACAACTTACCGCTGGATTACTTGTGTTGTCACTTACGGTGGAAGCGCAGGTAGCAGTGCAACCTGTGCTCAGGTCAGTTACTGTTACCGTATATACTCCGGCACTTAAGCCGCTGATGTTTGCACTGGTTTCTCCATTGCTCCATAAGTAACTTACATTGGTTGCGGTGGCGGTCGCAGTTCCATTCGGTGCGGTACAATTTGTATTATCGGTTGATGAACAACTTACGGTTGGGCTTGATGCACTTGATCCTACAACTGCCTCACAGGTTGATGTACATCCGGTTGTGTTATCTGTTACTGTTACTGTATAAGTTCCGGCTGATAAACCGCTGATACTTGATGTAGTCTCTCCACCGCTCCATTGATAGCTTACGCCCGAAGCAGTAGCTGCGGCCGTTCCATTGCCGGCTCCACTGCAATTGGTATTATCGGTTGCGCTGCAGGTTACTAGTGGGTTGCTTGTATTACTTGCAACATTGCTTGTGCATGTTGCGGTGCATCCTGTGCTCAGGTCGGTTACTGTTACCGTATATACTCCGGCACTTAAGCCGCTGATGCTTGCACTGGTTTCTCCATTGCTCCATAAGTAACTTACATTGGTTGCGGTGGCGGATGCAGTGCCGTTAGCGTTGATGCAACTACTATTATCAGTCGATGAACAACTTACCGCTGGATTACTTGTGTTGTCACTTACGGTGGAAGCGCAGGTAGCAGTACATCCTGTGCTCAGGTCGGTTACTGTTACCGTGTATACTCCGGCACTTAAGCCGCTGATGCTTGCACTGGTTTCTCCATTGCTCCATAAGTAACTTACATTGGTTGCGGTGGCAGTGGCGGTTCCATTTGGCGTTGTACAATTCGTATTATCCGTTGATGAACAACTTACGGTTGGGCTTGATGCACTTGATCCTACAACTGCCTCACAGGTTGATGTACATCCGGTTGTGTTATCTGTTACTGTTACTGTATAAGTTCCGGCTGATAAATTAGCGACAGTTGAGGTAATTGCACCAGTGTTCCAAAAATAGGAAACTCCTGAAGCATTGGCTGAAGCTGTTCCATTACTATTTACACAATTTGTGTTTGGGGTAGCCGAACAAGTAACAGTTGGGGTGCTTGTTGCATTTGCAACCACCGAAGAGCAAGTGTTTGTGCATCCAGAAATGCCGTCTGTAATAGTAACAGTATATGTTCCACCTGCCAAACCAGTTACTGTTGAAGTTGAGGCTCCGTTACTCCAGAGGTAAGTAGGATTAGTCATGTCGGTTGAAACTAAGGCTGATCCATTAAAGGGAGCTACACAACGGCTATTGCTAGTTGACATGCAACTGTTATTGAAAATACAACCAAAATAAACCGTAAAAATCTGATTACATTCAGAAAAATTATTGCAAATATCCGTAGCTCTATAAGTTCTTTGAACAATATACTGACATCCATTGGTATTAATTGGATTGGCATCGCCCACGTGTGTTTTTACAACTGGTCCGTTAAGGTCGGAAGCTGTAACAAGACTGGTGTCTGGAGCCGGAAGTGCATTAACTGCATCAGCCTGAGTTGCAAAACATCCTGAGATAGTAGCATTGGAAGGGCATGAAATAGTTGGTCCTGTATTATCAGGAGGACATTGAGCTGCAGCTGTAATTGTAGTAACCGGGCTAATAATCGAATTATCAGCATCACAAACACAACGTGCATGATACGATTGGCCTGCAGCGTAGGTAGGCGTTGTGGTAACACCTCCAGTTGTGGTGCTAGCAGAAGTAAACCAGCGCAAGGTTGAACCTGAAGGACACCCTGCATTAGAAATATTAATGGTTCCTGTTCTTATTGGGGCACAGCCTAAGCCACATGAGTTATTAGTAATTGTAACATTGGGTGCAATTGTAAGTGTTGGACAAGAAACTGTAGCGCCAAAAAATATTTGTGAACCAACATTAACAGCCGGGTCATCACAACCAGCATCAGTCCAACTGCCAGTTGTTCCATCGCCCGTAGTTTTAACCATAAGTTGCGAGTTTCCGGGTGTTATTGGCAAAGTAATGTTAAAGCAAAATTGTCGGCCACAAGGACCAGCAGGGTCATCCCCACAAGGGTCATCCCCAAAGTTATTGCATGGGTCGCCATCCGCATCCTCATCAAAGTACCATCCCTTTGGTCTGCCATTGCAACCAGAAGCGTCCCAAATCCAAACTGAGCCTGGCACTGGCGTGCCGGGATTAACTATTGAGCCAGCTGGAACACCAATTAGATAAACTCCATGCAACCAATTCGTATTAGCTTCGAAAACCGAATCTACTGTAATGCATACAGAAATCACACTTCCGGCAGTATAAGGATTTATGGAAGTTCCACTTCCTGATCCGGAAATGAGCGTTACAGTCTTAGCGCCAAGAATTGCGCACTGTGATTGTATC
Source organism: Bacteroidota bacterium (assembly GCA_016714535.1). Taxonomy (NCBI): domain Bacteria; kingdom Pseudomonadati; phylum Bacteroidota; species Bacteroidota bacterium. Next base: position 69,052 of record JADKDR010000014.1, on the reverse strand, counting down.
TTTCCAGCTGAAATTATTCCTGAAAAAATTAATAAGAGTAAAAATTTTCTAACCATAATCTTCTTTTTTAAAAGGATTCGTTGTTTTCTATTTCGTGTAATTGGGGTTATTTAGGAAGTGCTGCAATTTGCAGCGGTGTCAAAGCAAAATACTTTTGTAAAATCAATGGCGCATTTTGTTTATCAATTTTTATTTCAAAAACATCTTGCTTAGGTCTGGCAATCATAGTGAACCCGTCAATTTGCGAAAACTTCTTTTGCAAAGTTGCGGGAGAAACAGCTTCGAACTTTTGAAATAAGGTATGCGAGGTAATTTGCAAATGGTATTCGGCAGCATTATGACTGATAACAGAAACCGTTGCTACATTCTGTTGCGCTTGTGATGGAATAGACAATACCATGGAAGCCAACATAAGGCAAGTGAATAAGAAAAAGCGTAAAATTTTAATCATTTCGTAAAAAATTAATTATTTAAATAATTTCGACAGGGGCTTAAACTGATTGAAAGCCAATACCCAAAGACACTAGGCTACAATTGGGCACAATTTAAAGAAAATCAATTTAATCTTCGCATACTCCCAAAAATAATACCATAAATATTTCGGCTCCTTTCACAAGTAATTGTAAATTAATAGTTTAAATAATTAACAATTAGAATTAACACCCTGTCAATAACTTTGCATTTAAGGGTCAAATTACAAGCCCACTGATGAGTAAATGGGTGCGGATTCAGTTAGCATTCTCTTACGTCTAGAAATTTAATTCCGAGATTCCGAAAGCGTGAGCAATCTCAAACACGTACAATACGAAACACGTCTTAAAAGTTTTTTTTATAACTATTGCATACTTGAATATAATAACATACTTTTGCGCTCCTTTTTATAAAAATAAACTATTGTGGATACATTAAGTTATAAGACCAAATCAGTAAATAAAGAAAACGCTCAAAAAGGGTGGGTTCTGGTAGATGCCGAGAATATGGTTGTAGGTAGATTAAGCTCAGAAGTAGCGAAAATACTGAGAGGCAAGCATAAGCCCTCGTTTACTCCAAATAGCGATACCGGTGATTATGTAATAATAATTAATGCCGAGAAAGTTCGTTTTACCGGAGCCAAAACAGAAGACAAAGAATATGTAAGACATACCGGTTATCCGGGAGGTCAACGCTTTGCTTCACCAAAGATGTTGTTGAAAACTCATCCCACACGGATATTAGAATATGCCATTCATGGTATGCTTCCGAAAACCAAATTGGGTGATGCTATTAAGCGCAACCTATACATTTATGCTGGTTCAGAGCATCCACATGCAGCCCAGCAACCTAAAACAGTAACTTTTTAACAGAATATGGAAATCACACATAAAATAGGAAGACGTAAAACCGCTGTTGCCCGTATTTATTTGAAACCGGGAACAGGAGTGATACACGTTAATAATCAAGACTATAAAGCTTATTTTAAGACCGATGTTTTACATCATAAAATAACTCAGGCTTTTGAAGTTTCACAAACCAAGGATCAGTTTGATGCAGTGGTAAATGTGCATGGTGGCGGAATTACTGGACAAGCAGAAGCTATCAGACAAGCGATGGCCCGTGCTTTATGTCAGGTTAATCCTGAGTTTCGACCAGCATTAAAATCAAATGGCTTACTAACACGGGATCCTCGCATGGTTGAACGTAAGAAGCCGGGACAAAAGAAAGCCCGTAAGCGCTTCCAATTCTCTAAGCGTTAATCTTGTCACTATATTAATAACAAAAAAACAAGAAATTATCCAATGTTGAATATCAAACATGACCAATTATTAGATGCCGGGGTACACTTTGGGCATTTGAAAAGAAAATGGAACCCAAAAATGGCGCCCTATATTTTTATAGAGCGTAACGGTATCCATATAATAGACCTTAATAAAACAATGGCTAAGTTGGAAGAAGCTGCTTCGGCCATCAAGCAAATTGCGAAATCAGGCAAGAAAATTCTATTTGTTGCAACCAAAAAGCAAGCTAAAGATTTAGTTGCTAATGGAGCCAAGTCGGTAAATATGCCTTTTATTGTTGAACGCTGGCCTGGAGGAATGCTAACTAATTTTGCTACACAGAGAAAATCTGTTAAGAAATTAGGCAATTTTGATAAGATGGTAACTGATGGAACTTTTGATGTAATCTCTAAAAAAGAAAAACTTCAGATTTCACGTCAAAAAGCTAAGATGGAAAAATTTATCGGAAGCATAAGCGATATGAGCCGTTTGCCAGCTGCCTTATTTGTGGTGGATATTGTTAAAGAACACATTGCAATAAGTGAAGCTCGCAGACTAAACATACCTACTATTGCTATATGCGATACCAATACTGATCCTACGCTTATCGACTTTCCAATTCCGGCCAATGATGATGCATCAAAATCAATTGCATTAATTATTGACGTAATGATTAAAGCGATAGAAGAAGGATTGGCAGAGCGCAAGGTTGACCGCGATGCGGATAAAGAACGTGAACTAGCAGAACAGGAAGCAGCAGGAAATGAAAGTGGCGAAATGGCTGTTGCCGGAGATGAAGAAGGTGGCAAAAAAAGTGGCCGTCCACGCAGAAAAAAATAAGCCGCAGAGGCAATATCCGGCTTAAAATTATTCAATCCGGAAATCGAATAACACATATCGAAAGACGGAATTCCCTCCGTCTTTTGTTTTATAAGGGAATAAATTAAACATATAAAAAAAATCAAAAGATGTCGACAGTAACAATAAGCGCAGCAGATGTAAACAAATTGCGCCAACAAACAGGGGCAGGAATGATGGATTGCAAAAAGGCCCTAACCGAAGCCAATGGTGATTTTGAACAAGCCATTGATTATTTGAGAAAAAAAGGACAAAAGGTAGCCGCCAATCGCAGCGACCGCGAAGCTAAAGAGGGTTATGTAATTGCTAAAACCAGCGAAGACAATACTAAGGGCTATGTGATAGCCCTAAATAGCGAAACAGACTTTGTGGCCAAAAATCAGGAGTTTGTAAATTTTGCCGAAGAAATTTTAACCCTGGCAATGCAGAACGACTGTAACTCAGCAGATGAAGTGAAAGCTCTAAAACTTGGTGACGCAACGGTTAACGACCGCTTGTTTGATATGATAGGAAAAATTGGCGAGAAGCTTGAAATATCTTCTTACGAAAGAATATCAGCCCCAAGGGTTATTGTTTATAATCATCCTGGAAACAAATTAGCTGCTATGATTGGAGTAAGTAAAGCTGATGTAGCCAATATAGATGATATAGCACGAAATGTTGCCATGCAAACTGCAGCAATGAACCCTGTGGCCATTGACAAAGGCGATGTAGATACCAAAATGCTTGAGCGTGAATTAGAAATAGGACGCGATGTAGCCCGTAATGAAGGTAAGCCCGAAGAAATGGTTGAAAAAATTGCGCAAGGCAAGTTAAATAAATTTTATCAGGAGTCAACATTGCTCAATCAAGCATATATTAAGGAAGATAAGCAAACGGTGCGTCAATACTTAACCTCCATTGACAAAGATCTTACAATAAGCGCTATGAAGCGTGTTCAGATTGGATAATAATACCTACGTTTATTATTTAGAATAAATAAGGTCCAAAGAATTTTCTTTGGGCTTTTGTTTTTGACAGGAATGTTGATTGACCCCAATATTTTTTTGGCAAGTAAGAGTTTCTTCTTTGCTATTGATGCTTATTTTCTATTTAGGTAGCATAAGCAATCCATTTTAAAATACTCAGTTGAGTAAAGTGGAAATGTGCACTAGCATTGAAAAGCTATGTACTTCTGGTTAGCCAATTGCAAATCGTGCGGAAGCTATGCGGCATTAAGGCAACTGAGCGTATTCTATGTTGCCGATTATTTTGCAATGTTTGTAAAGTTCATTCCATACTAAGTCATTTTGTTCTCTTTAATAAAATATGAACTGTTCTATTTGTTTCACTGGTTTCAATTACCTTTTTGATTGCGTTAGAAAAAAGTTGAGGGCGTAACATAGGCCTTCTTTATTATTGAGTTTTTTATAAATTAATAATGCAGCAACTCGCTAATAGCTTCTTATGCCCTAAGAGGATTTACAGCAAAACCCTATTTAAAAAGATTAATCAAATTTTCTTTCTTGGTTATGGTCTTTTGAAAGGCAATGCTTCCATGCTTATTCATCGTGCGGCAACACCGGTTCAAATGCCTAAATACTTTACCGTTTTCATTGAGCAGTTGCTTGTTATCACTATACATAAAGTGACCTTAACGAGAAAAACAAAAAATATAGCTAACACGATTTGGTAATGCAACCCCAATAAACTTATATTTGCTTTTGAAACAACACATGTAATTAGGTTATTGGTCATTTTTACTGAATAGGTTACTTTCTGCACTTTTCAGCTATCCATAAATTTTTAATTTTTCTTAAAACAAAATTACCATCAAGAAATTAGTTCCTTTTATTACTACAGCCAAATTTGCAACCGCTGTGCTATCAAATGCGATAACAAACTCAATCACAAAAAGGCATAATTTGAAAACCAAAATTAACTTAGTTGTAACTTAAAAACCAAAACATGAGATTAGCTTTTGCAATTATACTTTTTCTCTTTTCGGTTTCAGTAAAATCGCAAGACAAAATAATTGACTCCTTGCTTAACGTTTTATCAATTTCAAAAGATGATACCACAGGATCCAAAATATTACTAGAAATTGCACGCAAGTATTATGAAACTACGGATTATAAAAATTCGGAATTCTATTTAGGGCAATCCTATTTGTTGGCTAAAAGGTTGAATTATCAAGAGGGAATAATTGATTACTATTTTGTAGATGGAAGGCTGTTAAAAAATAACGGCAAATACTTTGAAGCAAAACTCCAATATGAACAAGCATTAGCTCTCAGCGAAAAAATTAATGATAGTGGTAGGATTGCAAGCAGCTACAACCATATAGGAAACTTATATGTAACCATACATGAAAACAAACTTGCCTTTGAGAACTTGCAAAAATCTGCCAATATTTTTAAGGCGATAAAGGACTATAAAAAATTAGCCTACCCACTAAGTAACATAGGTAAGGTATATATGGATATGGAGCAATATGATAGTGCCATGTATTACTACAATCAAACTATTGAACTTGCTAAACGCTATTCAGACAATTACGAACTAGCGCAATCGTATAAACGAATAGCATCCATTTATGCAGCATTAGGAAACTATGCTACAGCATTTAGATTTTGTGATACTACATTGCGTCTAAGCGCATTACACCAGTATAGATACATCATAGCAGATGTGTACGAAATTCAGGCTAAAATATTTCTTGAGAAAAAAGACTATAAAAACTCGAAAATTAATTTAAAAAAAAGTCTTGATATGTACCAGGACCTAAAGGTTAAACCTTCTATTCGGTACAGTTATTTACAGCTAAGCAAATTAGATAGTCTTGAAGGAAATTATAAAGATGCATATCACCATTTTAAACTTTATCATGCATATAACGATAGTGTTGTAGATATTGAATACAGAATTAATATTGAAAAGAATCAAATGCAATACGACTTTGTTAAAAAGGAAGCAGTAACCAAAGCTGAACAGGATAAAAAGCAAGCTTTGGCATCAGCCGAAATTCAAAAACAAAAAATCATTCGCAATTTTTCGTTAGCAGGAATTTTTGTTGTGTTACTTATTGGAGGATATGGCTTTTACCGTTACCGCAAAAATAAAGAAATAGAAAATCAGCAATTGTTATTAAATGAGCGCTTACGAATAAGTCGCGAGTTACATGATGATATGGGCAGCACACTCAGCAGTATTTCTGTATACAGCGAAGTGGCAAAAAACCGTGCCGCAAAAAATGGAAACGAAACAGAAGTACTGCAAAAAATTGGAGCAGCATCGCGCGAGTTGATTGAAAAAATGAGCGACATTGTGTGGAGCTTAAACCCCAACAACGAAAACTTTGAACAACTTAAAAACCGCATGATGGCATTTGCAGCCATGATGCTTACACCAAAAGGAATTCTATTTGAGTTTGATATTGATAATGAAGAAAAAAGCACAACCATTGCACCCGTGCATCGAAAAAACATTTTTCTGATATATAAAGAAGCAATTAACAATATAGTGAAATACTCTGAAGCTTCAACAGTGCAAGTTATAGCTAAGGTGAAAGAAAATAAATTGTGCTTGGAAATATTAGATAATGGAATCGGATTCGACACCGATAATGTTGTGGCTTACAACGGCAACGGTTTAAAAAACATGAAAGCAAGGGCAGAAGAAATTAAAGCACGTTTTTACGTTACGTCCTCGCTGAACGAAGGCGTTAAAATTGAATTGACTGTTAGTATTTGATTATAAAAGCAATACCGAGTGAAGGCGAGTTATCTGACTAAGAAAAAACTACCATATTTGGTAATATTACTTTTAATGAAGTTAGTACAATTTTGCGTCAATCTATATTCTAAACCATGAGCGGAATAAAAGTTGTTCTTTTTGATGATAACGAAATGCTACGAGATTCCATTGCAATGTTGCTGGAAGATGCCGGAGATTTCGACCTTTTAGCATCGTATGCAAACTGCATTGATGTAATTACTAACATTCAACAAACAAAACCCGATGTAGTGATTATGGATATTGACATGCCTGGTATGAATGGAATAGAAGGCGTAAAACTTATACGTAAAACATTCCCTACTGTTCAGATATTAATGCAAACTGTATTTGATGATGATGAAAAAGTTTTTGCTGCTATAAAAGCGGGAGCAGCAGGATATATTTTAAAAAATACAGATCCTAAAAATATACTACAGGCCATACGCGAAGTATATACCGGTGGTGCCCCCATGACACCCAGCATTGCACGCAAAGTATTATTACAGTTTCAAGAACCGCAAAAAGAAGATTTTAATTTAAGCTTGCGCGAAAAAGAAGTACTATCACTTTTAGTAGATGGTCTATCATACAAAATGATTTCGGACAAGTTAAATATTACGTACGATACGGTGCGTGCTCACATGAAAAAGATTTACGAAAAATTACATGTAAGCTCAATGACAGAAGCAGTTGCAAAAGCAATAACTCAGAAACTTTTTTTTAGCTTGCTTTAGGTATTGCACTAAATCTATTGTGGTAGTATCCTAATTGTTTATAGTCCTTATAATTTATGTCAGGCATGGAATTGCCATAAAAATGCTAATATTCCAAGGGGCCATCACCTAAAATACTACCACGTTTGGTAATTGCTAAGAGCCTTTTCTCACCTTTTCTTTGTCGAACAAATTCCAATCAATTAACAATTTTAAAAAAAATCACTTATGAGAAAAAAAATCTTCACACTCGCAATTGCTTCTGTTGCAACAATTGCATCGCAAGCACAAAACACGTTTCCGTCAACCGGTAATGTAGGAATTGGAACTGTAACACCAACAGTAAGGCTCGATGTGTTTAACGCTACAGGTGGCGTGGCCGTGCAGGTAAAAAGTAACACGGCAAGCGCCTTTATCTTTATGGATAAAAAAAATCCAGGCAATTCAAACACCGTAAGTTATCGTACTAACGGGGTAGCGATTTGGCAAACCGGAGGTCTAGGCAATGATGATTACACTATCCGTAATTTAAACATTGGTACAAGTCCAATTACCTGTCTGGTAGCCAATAATTTTGTCGGCATTAATAATCCGGCCCCAACGTCACAGCTACATGTAATAGGCACAGGAAGAATTGATGGAAATTTACAAGTATCCAACAATTCAACTTTCGGTGCCTCTATGAATGTAAGTGGAAATATTACTGCCTCCGGAACCCTTACCGCTGGAGGCAATGTGTTTTTTGGCGATACCATAAACTTTGGTAGTGCCGAAAATTTTATTGATGCAGGTGGTAATTCAATTGCAACAAATGATAAACTCACTGTAGGTAGTTTTACAGAAGGAACAAACACATTTAATGTAGTAGGAACAGCTGGTATATCTAGTAATGCAACCATAGGAGGTACCTTAGCGGTTACGGGAGCAACAACATGTGGAAATAAACTTACTATTACTTCTGGTGGTGTTAATGTTATAGCAGGTGATATATTCTCTGGAGCTGACTTATATACCTCTTCTGGAAATGGCGTTATCAACTGCGGTGGCGACAGCATGAGTTCATTTATAAATGTAATGTCCGATGTTTTTACACCGGGAACAAGTAATTTAAATGCCAATGGCGATGAAGATTTATTTATCGGTGGCGATTTAGAAGTTGTAGGAAAAGGCTTTCAAACTGGTGGCGGAGCTTGGGGTGTACGCAGCGACCGAAGATTGAAAAAAGATATTACTCCATTTAAAGATGGTCTTGAACAATTATTAAAAATTAATCCTGTTACATTTAAGTACAACGATAAATTTCCACATGCTGATGGCCGCGAGTTTGTTGGTATCATAGCTCAGGATATGCAAGAAATAGCACCTTATATGGTGGAAGAAAAACCAATGGGACAAATAGTTGAAGAAGACGCCAATGGAAATGAAGTAATTGTAAAGCAAGGAACCAATTATCTGACCTTTGATCCAAACGCCTTATGGTACATCACGATTAACGCTATTAAGGAACAACAAAAAATAATCAATGAGCAGCAACAAAAAATTGAAGCACTTGAAGCTATGATTAACAACTCAGCAGGAAATGCAAAATCTGCGAATGAATCAGCTGCTATACGTGCAGATTATTCGTTAGAGCAAAACACGCCAAACCCTTTCAATCAAACTACTATCATCCGTTTCAACTGTGGTGATGCGGCACAAGCTTCAATTATTATTCGTGATTTAAATGGTAACCTTGTTAAATCATTAAACGCAGCCGGCAAAACACAAGTTATTGTGAATGCAAACGAATTAGCACAAGGTACATACACCTACACACTTGAAATAGGCAGCCGTAGTGCAGATACCAAGCTGATGGTGGTAACGAAATAATTAATGTAATCTGGCAACTAGTTAAAAAAAACACTTAGCCGCAGTTACGATTATTAGATAGTTTGCCCTTGCAAACAATATTCTAAAAGCCACCCTGATGGGTGGCTTTTTAGTTTTATTTTAGTAGGATAATCTTGCAAAAATATACCGGCCTCGCAACTGCTATAAAGTAGCCGATTAATATGTTACCAACTTTCACTCAAACACAATTTTACCATGGTAAAATTTTACTCCGTTTGTAACTGTTACTGTATACACTCCCTTGGCTTGTGCTTCTAAGTTTACCTTTACTTTTCCATTGGTTAACGCTACCGATTTTTGTTGAATCATTTTGCCTGTGTTATCGTATATGCTCAATGTTAATTCTTTTTCATTTACTAAATCATCGGGTATGGTTATGTTGCACTTACCGGCATTGGGGTTGGCGTATATGTGGAGTTGACTGTTAGGGGTTTTTTCATTGCCTCCAATGCCTGTGAATATATCACACTTGGCAAGGTAAACATCCCAGGGCCCGTTGGTTGTAAAGGTATTGTTACCTATGGTTACCGTGTTGGCAATACCTCCAGCCACTACCGGATTGCCCATTTGGTCCACTACTATACTTGAAGCATCTGCTTTGCCAAAATGTTTAACACCAAGGCAATCACCATTGCTATTAAAGCGTGCTAAAAACGCAGCAATTTGATTAGTAGTTGAGATACTATAGTTTCCGAATGTAACAGAACCAGTAAAATCTCCTGCAACATAAGTATTACCATCATTGTCTGCAACCATTTGGCCTGGGTTAATAATAGTGGTGGATGAGTTGCCTTGGTTTGCAAAAATCAAATTACCAATACTATCAAATTTCATAAAAATAAAATCTATAACAGGACTATAAAATGAATTGCCATTAAACGAAATGGAATCACCAAAACCACCTACTGCATATAAATTACCATAAGCGTCTATACCATGATCTCCAAAGAAATCTATATTTCCGTACCCGAACCGTTTTATCCATTTAATATGTCCATTGGAGTCGGCACGAGCTAGTAGCATATCATAATCGCCATTCGAAGTTACCACGGCCGTATCTATCCAAAGGGTGTTTTTAAAATTTCCTAATATTATCATATCCGACCCCACATACTTTATCGAAAATCCCCCTTCATAACTGGGAGGAGGTGCAGAAAAATCATAAAAATGGCGCGTAAAAAAGCAAGTGCCATTTCCATCTAATTTTGCCAGACAGCCCCCGGGGCCTGCGACTAACCCATCAAAATATGCTGTGTCTAGTAGGTTTGAGTAAATAACGATAATCCCATTTTTTTGAAGAACCCAACCCATCCGTTCATAATCGTTCAAGTTGGAGCTTACCCGTGTCCATATTTTTTTTGCCCAAAGTACGGTACCTGTTAAATCCATCTTTGCCAAAAAATTTCTCCCATATCCATTTGACACCAGATTACTACCTCCCAAACTCATGCTGCCCTGAAAAGTTCCTGTCAAATAAATACAATTGGAAACCGAATCATAAAGTGCACTTATATTTTCGCCCTGACTGCTGGAATTGTATCCTCCAAAAGTCTTCACCCACTGCTCATTTCCATTGTTATCGTATTTGATTATAAAAAAATCGCTTACCCCATTTGAATTAAAAGTTCCCGATTGCAACTGCATTACGCCTGAAAACGTTCCGTACAGATAAAAATTTGTACCATCTGTTTTTACATTTCCGTGATCGTACGATTGTTGGGCACTGCCTCCCACTTGCTTGGCCCATTGCCAGTTCTGCCCCATGGTAATTATAGGAAACAGGCTTATTAAAAATAGTAGAATGTTTTTCATTTTAATTGTTTTATTTAATTATTAATTTGCGTGATATGGATTTAAAACTATTTTTTACTTGCACAATATACACTCCCTTGGCAAGCGATTCAAAATTAACATCAACTTGTTTATTTACTGTGGTGTGCTGCCAAATGGTCTCGCCTAATAAATTCTGCACTAAAATTTTTACCATTTCTTTATTAGTATTATTTACCTGTATTGTAAATATTCCGTTACTGGGATTGGGGTAAATTCTAGCATCTAATTCCGAGTTTATGTTAAATTGAATTTCAATTTCATTTGAACTATTATTTATCACATCCTGGCTAGATACCGCTGGATTTGATAAACGGGCAAAGCCATTAAAGTTATCACATTCCGGATAACCAGCCGAAGTAAATATATGTGTTTCGTTATTTATGCTTGCTTGTGCATGAAGCTCATTTTTTAAATGAATTTCTTTTCGTGCTGTTAGATTTGAGTTTCCTTTAAGCGTTAAATCAAAGGCTGTAAGTGAATTATGCCCATAGTAATTTCTGCTTTCATTTATGTCAACTACTTCATTAGAGGCAACAGCATCGTATCCTGTAGTTACTCTTGCTAAAATTAATGGGCTTGTGGGATTTGCGATTTGTATTTCTCCAAAACCACCTTTGTACTGCCATCCCGGACCATAAAAATCCTTATCGGTTCCTACCCCCATGTAATTTAAGTTTACAATCCGATGCGGATCTTGAATCCCAAATTGTACGTGGTTATATGGAACTATTTCAAAATATCCATTAGACTGAGTGAACGTTAAAGCAGTGCTGTGTTCAAATTTATCATCTTCTGGCACGAATGGAGTAGAAGGTAAGCCCATTGCTAAATAAACATCTTGAATAGTATACAACCAATTAGCTCCAAAAACCACAGCATCTTTAATCGGATTTCCTTTATCATCGTATATATACCCTGTTACAGCATTGGTAGCAGCGGTATTTAATTGTGACTTTATATTATATACATCGTAATAGTTGGCAGGTTGTGTGTTTGCACCAATCTTAAATTGACGACCTTCCAGCGTTACTATTTGCGCTTTAATAAAGTTATTACCCATTAAGATGATCAATATTAATATTGCAAAATATTTATTTTTCATCTAACCCTCCCTTCTGTTTCGGGTCTTCAATTATGATTTTATTCAATCGATTAATTTGCTCTTGTAGTTGAATAATATAAAGCGTTTGCTCTTCTAACTTTTGGAGCAAAAGTACTTGCATAGCGCCTAGTTCAAACCCGTTGTTTTTTGCAATTTCTTGTGCGGATGGAATACCCGGTAAATGTTTGTTTTTTGTAATAAATGACTTAAGTGCATCGATATCCTCAAGGTGATAGTCCTTTTCAAAAACATAATCAGGCCAATTCTGCGAAGTTACTCTTACATCTTGTGTAGCAATTCCACCACCTACATATAATTTATAGTTTACTGTTGTATTCCATATAACAGGCGGTTCAGTGCCAATTGCTACCCGGCCATCTTTATCAATTATTAATCTTGTTACACCTTCTTCGGCATCCCAGATAAAAAAGTTTTGTTCATTCAGGTGGTCTCGGTCAATTCCGATAGCATACTTTTCTGTAAAGTTTTGCTGAAAACTAATTTGACTTTTCCTGTTAGAAAAAGTAGATTTATTAATGGCAATTCCACCATGATTTTCTACATGAGATACAGTAAGTTGAAATGGATGTGTAGCCCAACTTGGGATTGAAGAATTAATTAAAAACCGATTAGTTGATTGATCAATATATAGTGAAGGTTTAGTATTAGGTATATTCCAAATAAAAAATGAATGTGGTCCACTGCTTACAGGATCTAAATGACTACCAATTGACCATTGTGCCAAATTATTATGCATAAACTTAATTTCGCTTGGCTTAAAGTTGTTGGTTGTATTATATTGATGTAATATTAAGCCTCCCTGCGGTTCATCATGCGTTACATCAAGTTTGGCCAAAGGGCTAGTTGTACCTAGCCCAACTTTAACATCAGTGCATGTCCAAATTGTAGCTGGCGAAACAATGCTTTGCCATACGGGTGGACCTTGCAGCGGGAGGCAGGGCGTTGGTTTATTGCCTGCCTGTAATATTCCATTTGCATCAACATATAGCATTCCAACAGTGGAGCCTAACCCAGCTAGTTTGAAATCACCATTTGATTTTACTCTAAATCGCTCTGTATTATTCGTTCTAAAAACAAAATCCTTATTATCACTCATGCCAATAAATTGTGTCGCAGGATTGGAGTTTGTGTTTCCATTCATAGTCCAATCGCTTCGCTCAGGTTGGCTTATTTCGGTGCGTGCTACGTTTACAATGGCAACCGTTTAAGTCGGTAAGTTCTGCTTCAATGGCACCTGCACCAAGGTTTGTGCGGTTAATGTTGGTATTGCCATCATCCCACATGGCCGAGTATGGGGCAGTTCCTCCGTATATGGTTACCGTTACACTGCCGTTGTAACAATTGTAGCAACTTACATTGTAGCCGTTTGGATATTCATATACCTGCATTTCGTAGTTAAGTTGTTCGGGTTGGGTAAGGGTAATTTCTCTAATAACGGAATTCATTGCTGCATCAGTAACCGAAATGCGATAGTACCCGGCTGCCAAGTCCGATGCATTTTGCATTGCATAGCCATTACTCCATAGATAGGTGTAAGGTGGGCTGCCACCGGTTGCCGTTATATTTATACTGCCATCTTGCGCACCAAAGCAACTGATGTTTTTTCCATGATAATTGCTAGGAGTTAAAGTTACGGATAACTGCGCATTTCCCCTTTCGCTTATAAGAATCAGCATAAGCAATAATAGTACTACATTAGCAAATCCTAATTTGAGTTTTGAGTTTTGAACTTTGAACTTTGAACTTTGAACTTTGAACTTTGAATTGTGTGTGGTGTGCCATAGTATTTAGATTTAGAGTTTGACTAACATAAAGATATAGAATAAATACGATTATAATTACAAAGGGATGAAATTATTTTTTCCAATTCGAAATTGATAATATCCCCATATAAAAATAAGACGGAGTTGCTTTTCAACTTAGCGAATAAAAAATAATTTCTATATCCGGCTTTGCTTTTACTTTTAGCAAATCCATTTCACACATACAAACAGTTGCTAAAATCCGGCACTACTCCTGCTGCGGGTTTAGTATCTTTTTCAGATTTGGGCGTAGTCTGCTTTTGTATACAGCATGGGCATCATCTTTTTTCTTTCCCTTGCGCAAGGTGCGTTGCTCTTCTATCGGCTTTGACACTATATCCATACACGAAGGTGTACAGCAACCGTTATAAGTTGCTTTGCAATTATCACATTGTATAAAAAGCAAATGACAATCGTCATTTGCACAATTGACATGATGGTCGCATGGGGCACCACATTGATGACATTGCGAAATTATATCTTCTGTAATGCGCTCTCCCATCCGCTCATCAAAAACAAAGTTTTTGCCAATAAACCTGGATGGTAATCCCATTTGCTTAATATCGCGCGCATATTCAATTATGCCTCCGTATAATTGATTTACATCTTTGAACCCGTGGTGCTTAAAATAGGCACTTGCTTTTTCGCAACGAATGCCTCCTGTGCAGTACAATATTACTTTGCTGTCTTTTTTATCTTCTACCATTTGTACTGCCATTGGCAATGCCTGTCTAAACGTATCTGCATCCGGACAAAGGGCATTCTCAAATTTTCCAACTTCGCTTTCATAATGATTGCGCATGTCAATAATCACTGTATTCTTATCTTCGAGGTAAGTATTTAGTTCACGTGCATCAATGTGTTTTCCTATGTTATTAAGGTCATAGGCATCTTCGGGCAAGCCATCAGCAACAATTTTTTTCTTAATACGTACAATCAATTTATAAAATGATTTTCCGTCATCCTCTACCGCTATTTTAAATGGAATTCCACTTAGCAAAACATCGTTTTCAATATAGGTTTTGAAAGTCTCAAAAAATTCGGTGGGTACCGATATCTGCGCATTCACTCCTTCCTGAGCAAGGTATATTCTGCCCAGTACGTTAAGCCTTGATAACTCCAAATACAATTTATCCCGATACGCTTCAACATCCTCTATTTTTACATATCGATAAAATGATAAGGTGGTGCGGGCAAGTATATCTTCCTGTAATTTTTTCTTTAATACTCGTTTGTCTATTTTATTGTGTAGTTGTGGCATTGCTGAAACTTTTTTTTCGGGTAGCAAATTTAATTCTTTTAAACGAAAAGGGAATAAAACTGATATAAATCAGGTTATACTTTGCTATGCTAGTTGATGTAAAATTGAGGCTTAAGCACTTTTTTTTAATCTGTTAAATTATTAGTAAGGTGCTACATTTAAAATCATTTTGCTGATGCTTGTGCGCCATAAAAAAGTTACGCATGTTTAACCTGCCAACAAGATGCTTAAAACCTTAATCCGGCACGAAGCGCTATGCCCTGTGCGGTTCCATTTCCAAACTGAAATATTTCTTCGAGGAATCTTGCATTTGCGCCAAAAAACCAATTGCGTACCTGATAATTAGCAGATAAATCAATATTATATGGTTTATATCCTCCTTTGTATCCTGCTACTGCGAGCGAAAAATTATTATTAAAATGGTAGCTCACACGCAAGTGCACTTGTGGTGTAAAAACCTGATCGGCTATGTAATGAAATCCAATACCTGCCACTAACTTTTCTGACAACAACCATTTGTCAATAGACATGCCTATGCGTGCAGGCATCATAGTAGTATATCCTTTTTGATTGCGATAATTGATGAGTGATGATTTATAATTCTCGGTACCATTAACCTGAAGTGATATAGAGTCAAGCAAATTCTGAATTTCAATTCCATCGTAGTAATATGAAGTATCTATTTGAAGACTATAGGTGTTATTGTTCCACTTAACGAAACCGGCATCGGTTGCAAATACGGTAACGGTGTAATTGTTTGGCTTGCCAAACTGAAAATTAAAACTCAATCCGGCACCATGCCCATTAAAAGCATCTAACTTTTTTTTGATGCTGTCGCTGCTATAACCTTTCAAATCCATATCCAGGTTGATGTACGAAATATCAGGTGCAGTGTAAAGCGAACCGGTATTGGTAATATTATTAAGGCGCTGCCCTTTAACATACTGAGGCATTACTGCTAATCGCCAAAAATTGGTTTCTCTATTTTTTTCAAAAATTACTCCTCCATAAATGGTTTGATACGTAGTGTAGTTAAACACAAAATTTTCGAGCGAGAGGGTATCGCCTTTGTAAGGCGAATTTCCATTGAAATATAAATTAAACAAATCATCGGTAAAGTTACCGCCAGCATGCGATACAAAACGCAACCCTGCTATCCATCCTATCTTTGATTTTTTTTGGCAATAATAAAAATCGACTTCGTTATGAAAACCAATCATATTATTATCATTTTGATTTTTTACAACCTCCGCTTTTAAGGTGCTATCGATAAATTCGTTTTGCAAATATGCCTTTGCAAATTTATTTGTGATGGCATTGCCTGCCGAATAATATTCCCAGCTACTTCCTACAAATGAGTAGTTGGTATCTATCTTAACAGGTAAGATAAATTGTTGTGCCATGGTGATGTGAGCCATTGCTGCCCAACAAATTATTAGTACCGAAATCTTCTTTATCATACTTAACTTTATCGTAAAAAAATAATTACTCATTCACATAAATAAAATCAGCAGTCATGCGAATATCAATGGCATAATCCGAATAGATCTTAACATGTTGATTATCTGGCTTGGTCTTAAATGTGGTTTTAAGGATGCAAAACTTTGCATCAAATAATTTCTGCATACGGTCTTTATCAAAAGCTACATCAATGCGTGTTTTTTGTTTTTGCTGCACCACACCGTTTTGTGCAATGGGGGCTGCCATAAGCACTGCTTTTGATAATACAGAGTCAATAATGGTCATTTGATTATTTAAAAGATACAAGGTAGTAACTGCTTCGAGCGGATAGCCATTATCTGCATAGATGCTCAGGATAGCGCTTTTTATTCTGCTAATGTCATCTTGCTTAATGCTAAATGGAAGCGTATCGCAAAGTACCAGGTTGCTTGCCATAAAGTTAAGTGGCATTTCAACATTCAAGTTAAACCGTATGCCATCGCTGTAATAAATAAAATCGTTGTAGTTAGTCACATTGCCGTTTGGATTGGTATAGAGTGTTACCTTGGTATTTA
Organism: Bacteroidota bacterium; assembly: GCA_016714535.1. Lineage (NCBI taxonomy): Bacteria > Pseudomonadati > Bacteroidota > Bacteroidota bacterium. The sequence continues at coordinate 52,047 of JADKDR010000014.1, read as the reverse complement.
TTTTATCGGGAAGGTTCGAAATAAACTTTGGTGCATTGGAATTCGTTTTATTTAAAAATAAATTATTCTGTGTGTAATACACCGGTTGGGAGCCGCCATTGTCGGTTGCTCGCACTATATTTAGAGGATTGCTAAGTGCAGGTCCACCAAGAGTAACTGTATTGGCCTTAGTAGTATTTATCGATTGCATTTGATCCACCTTAACTTGTGCATCTATTCCAATTCCATTTTCTGCGTTTACACTTACCGTTACATCATCCAAATCAAAATCTGCATTGTTGAAATTTTTAAAAATATCGAGGGGCACTTCGTTGGGACCAAGATCAAACGTATCCTGCCCTAAATATCCTCGTGCGTAGTCCGGTACTAAATCAACAAATCCGATTTGGGCATAGAAGCTATCAGTAAGCGAAATGGTTTTCATAACACCTGTGCTGTCAATGCTTGCGCGCAGTGCATTCCACAAGGTGTTTACCGTATCGTGATTGATGCCGGTAAGGTCGAGTTCATAACCGGTAAAATCATAGGTGTTGCTGTATTGGGTTACATTGCCGGGCTGTGCAGGCGCCAGGGTATGATTTATTTTATACGAAACCCCGTTCAATGTTGCCAGTGGAAGAGCATATTCAAACCGTACACTGTCTTGCAAGGTGCTAAACAAATCGAGCTTTATATACCCTGACTTTATGCGTGCTTCGGTAAGTTCTACCTTTAGTACTTTGAGCACAAAGGGCTGCTGTTTGTTTACCAAATCCTGCTGTGGCCAAATGGCCGTAGCCGTTGATGGATGAAGGTCGTACACTTTCAGTTCTGCTATCAATGCATCACTGGTATCAATAAGCACTGGTTGCCCACTGGAGCCGGGAGAATTTAATATCAGGTCGGCAGTCATGTTACCCTCTATTGTTTTACCGGCAAGCGAAATGGTATTCGTTTCGGTAGTTCCTGCTGCTATCAAAGGAAAAATAGTTTGGGCAATTACTACCCCGTTCGATTTGTTTTTCAATTCAATGCTTAGGTTAGTAATATCTACCGGCAATCCGTTAGATAATGTTATATCCATAAATCCGGTAACAAGCGTTATGGTTTGAAATAAGGTATCGGCATTAATATTCTGTGTGCCCGAGCTGATATTTGTAAAAGGCGGAATAGCTAGTATGCCACCATTTTGCGCTATAATAATTTGCCCTATAAATCCTGCATTGCTGCATATCTCTCCTAGCGTTACAGGATAGGTTAACGATTGCGAATACAAACTTAATGAGTCAAGTTTATAACTGCGCGTAATGCTTGTGTCGAATAAGGTAAACAACGAATCTAAGCGGAACTCGTTTAGTGTAGATTTATACACCAGGCTAATGCTGCTATCGGCATTGGTTTGCAAGAGCGAATCACCTTTGATAATATCATCAAGAGCAAGACTTGTTTTTATTAATGGCACCGCAATACCCGATTCCCAGGTTGGGTGTCCATCCTGCTTGCGGCAACCCGCAAGCATTATCATTATGGCAATAAAAAAAATTACGATTCTATTTTTCATGTGTGTTGGTGTTTCTTTTATAGTTTACTGATGTTGTGTTTATCATCGGTTTCGCTTTGCTTTTTTCTTGACTGTATGGTAATGAATGAAATTACCATTTACCTCCATTTGCTAATTTAAAATGTAATGTTGTTCTCCACAATTGCCTCTCCACGTTTAGCCTTAACTATGGTAGTTTGTCCTTTGCTAAATTTTGATAGTGCTTTCATGTACGTCTGCATATCCGAAATTTTTTCTTCGCCCAATTGTATTACAATGTCACCTTTAACCAATCCGGCTTTTGATGCGGGCTTACCATCCGTTACACCATCTATGCGCATACCCTCTCCCTCAAAAGCATAATCGGGCACAACACCTAAGGTTACTTTAAAACGCGGAGTGTTTTCGTTAGTGGCATCATTTGTTTTTACAAATGGCAATTTGCCATCATCATTTAACTCTCCCACCGTTTTATAAATGTACTTGATAATTGCGTATTCACCGCTATAATTTATTTTATCCTCATCATCACTTGGCTTATGATAGTCGCTGTGTGTACCACTAAAAAAATGTATGGCAGGAACACCGTTCAGATAAAAACTGGTGTTGTCGCTAGGTGCCACGCCAGACTCTGTAGTTTTAACTTTTAAATGCGTTATGTTGTTCAAAGCTGGCAGCCAGTTGGGCGATGTGCCCACACCATTTATGATAAGCACCGGTTCTTCGGGTTTCAGCCTTCCTACCATATCCATGTTGAGGTTGTAATTAATTTGTGCTAACGGTGGAGTGGCATGTTCAACAAAATACTTGGAACCTAACAGTCCCATCTCTTCGCCACTGAAGGCACAGAATAAATAATTGTTAGCCTTATATTCTGATTGTTTCAACAGCCTTGCAAGTTCCATCAGTGCAGCGGTACCGCTGGCATTATCATCAGCCCCATTATGAATTTCGGTACTACCGCGATGCAATGAACCATGCTCGCCCAACCCTAAATGATCGTAGTGCGCGCTAATCACTATTGTGGTTTGTGCATTATTATTTAAAAATCCAACTACATTATTACCTATGGCTTCTATCTTAGGAAGGTCAACCCGGATGGTGGCTTCTTTACCCACAAATTTTTTCAACGCTTTTAGATTTTTCCCTTTTATCATTACCACTGGTATGAGTTGCTTGCCTCTGCGGATATTTAAATCTACGGGTAGAATGTCTTTTTCGTTAGCCTCGGTATAAAATATAATTCCTACAGCTCCCTTGCTCATAGCGGTTTCCACCTTTTTTTCCAAATTGGCATGCTCGCCAAATTTACCATGTGGATTGTTACCATCAGGCGACATCAAATCCATTAACAATATTTTTCCTTTTGCATCTATGTTTTTGTAATCGTTCAATCCCAGCGAATCGGCATCAATCCCAAAACCTGCATTTACAATGGTCCCGGTGCCTGACGTATCAAAACCAAACAAAAACGAGGTGAAATCTTTTCCAAATTCAAACCGCTCTTTATTGATAGTAAGCTCATTATTTTTTCCAAAGGTTCTACCTTTAGTAAATGGAAAAGATTGCAAAAAGTTGTTTTCGAAAACCGGTGTTAGCCCAATCGATTTATAATTTTCGATAATGTAATTGCGTGCTTTTTCTTCACCATCGGTTCCGGTTTCGCGACCCATCAATTCGTCCGAGGCAAGGTATACAATGTGCTTTTTTACGTTTGCTATAATGTAGGTGCTATCATTTACACTTTGCTGCGCCTTGGTGTGAATGGAAATTACACTGGTTAATGCAACTGCTATAAAAAATCTTTTCATAGTTAAATATAATTTTGATTATTATTTTAGGATTGTAAAAGTAGGGAAAAATCAGGTAGAAGCATTAACCCGAAACATGACTTATGAATTCTATGGCAGTATATGATTCATGAGGCGTTTAAAAGCACCTTTTGTATGCAAAAGGCAAATGCAGAAGTATACGAACGGCCACATGTAAAAAGGCTAGAAACAGGTATGTTGGCCCTCTTTGTTATCAGCATGCAAATATGCTAGCTTTATTCATAAGCAGGTATAAGCGCAGGTACACACTCTTTGGGAAAAAAATTAGTTGCCTCCTGCATACAATATCAATACGCGTTCAAAAAAACCATGTATAAACCTAAAACTTGGAATAAGCAAACCCAGGCAGAAAAACATTCATTGCAAAAAGAAAAATCGAATTGGTGATTAGCATAAATATAAGGGCAAAAAAGCTGTTACCACTAAAAAATAATACTGCAGATATATGCATTAAAATGGTTCATTAAGCCGATACTTATTACATTTGTACCCGTTATCATAATTAATGATCATCTATTAAGCTCGGCACATAATTTCGCATGTTTCTGTAGTCGATAACAAAGTAAGCCGTATAAAGTGTAGTGCCTTTATTTTGGCTAAGTCTATTCACTCAATCAATTGAAATGAAAAAAATTTTAATTACTCTTATTATTCCTTTGTTGGGATATGCAAGCATGGGGCAGGTATGCGAAGGCGTAACGTTGCTAAACGAAACATTTGAAAAAGGAATGCCATCAGGCTGGATGGCTATTGACAACGATGGTTTGCCTTTGGACTCTATTATGCATGGCCGTGGATTTGGCCCTACGTTTACTATTCAAAATCATCTGGCCCAAAGATGTGTTGGAAGCAGCACGTATGTTACCGGTACTATGTGCGATGACTTTCTGATTACACCAAAAGTAAATGTACTTCCGGGCAAAAATTATTGCCTGGGCTTTCAGGCTGCCAATTACAGGGCCTTTGGCGAAGATTCTTTTGATGTATACATTTCAACTACCGGTAATTCGGCTAGCGATTTCATAACTACAACACCCATTTCATCTTTTCAATTAGGAGCTAACGCTGCCTGGATTAATTACAGCATTGACCTTACTCCATATGCAAGCAAACCCTTTTGGCTAGCATTCAGGCATCATACCAAAGCCTGTTATTCGGCTATCTTTTTTGATAATATAAAAATTTCCAGAGTGGCCACCAAAGATCTTGCCCTGCAAAGCGCCAATACAGCAAAGATGATAGCTCCGGGGAGTATCAATCCCCCCATTCTGGTGTGCAATGGTGGCAAGGTAACTATCACCTCCTTTACGTTGCGCAGGCAACTCAATAATAATTCGGTGCAATCGCAAACGTATAACATGACCGTTACACCTGGTTCATGCAAAACAGTTTATTTTAATTCGAGCCTTGCCTTAACCACCAAAGGCAACTACACACTCAAGCATTGGATTCACAAAGCAAATGGCACCGTTGAAATAAATAAGAACAACGACTCGCTGGTAGCGCAAGTATATGTTGACAACCTAAGTCGTAAAATACTTGCCGAAGAATTTACCCAACCAAGTTGCGGCCCATGTCTGGATTATAATCCTCCTTACGATTCGCTATGCAGCATCTATCGGCAAAACCACAAATTGATTCAATTAAAATATCACTCCAAATGGCCAGGATATGACCCGATGTATAATGAAAACCCTGTACAAAATGATGCACGCATATTTTACTATGGCATACCATTTATTCCTTCGGTGCGCACCAACGGTCAGTTTTTAAATAAATACGATACCATTTTGGGTAGCTATTTTGCCGGACATCCGGTTGGTATTGCTGCTTCTTATTTCGATAGTTTGTCAACACTATCATCCGTTTTTATTTTGGGAGCAACTGCCCAGATTTCAGGCAACAACATAAATTTTGAAGTGAAGGTGAAACCTTCAACCAATATTAACAACGAGCAATGGGTATTACATGCAGTGGTTATGGAAGATACTATTGACTTTAACGGCATCTCTCCGGGCACAAATGGTGAAACCATTTTTTATCAAACCATGCGCAAAATGCTGCCAGACGAAAATGGAACGCTGTTGCCAAACATGAATGCCGGACAAGCACTTACTTACAACTTTTCGTACGATTATACGACCTGTTCATCCTGTGTGATTGACGAACTAAAGTTGGTCACTTTTGTTCAAGACCTTAGAACAAACGAGGTGTATCAATGTAACCTGAGCCAGCCTGTAAGTGTAATTGCAAGCCGTACATCGCGCCAGCAATTTGCCTTGTTTCCAAATCCTACTCGTGGACAAGTGCGGCTTAAGAAATTAGATGAAGAAAATATATTGCAAAAAATAGTGGTAACCGATGCTTCGGGACGTCAGGTGCAGGTACTTGAAAACGTGACCGATCAGGGTAACCTGTACCTATTAGATCTCAGTGGTATGGCAGACGGTATTTACTTTATTGATGCAGTGGGCAACAAATCAACTTGGCAAGGCCGGGTAACCTTGCAGCAATAAATCGTTTTACTGCTGCTTATTGAAAACGGGAATTCAAAAAATATTACTATAATTTTTTTTGACAAATAGTGCCATTAGTTATGGTGCCGTTTTATAGCTGCCTAAAATTTTATGCTTTTCAATAAATCTCTTCGTAAAACAAATTTTGCTAAATTTGCCTATCACAAATGCCGGCAACAAATACTTTTCCTTTTTTCATATAAATAAAAAAGTATAGTCGTCATTCTGAATTTAGTAAAGTAAAAATATGGAAAATACCAAGACTGCCACAAAAGAAAATAGAGTTTCCAAGAATGCCATTTCGCTAAATGGCAATGGGCAAACAACAAGCAGATTGGCCGTAAACAAAACATACAAGATGTATGTTGATGGCAAATTTATTCGTAGCGAATCGGGACGATATTTCACCTTGCCTGCCGATGCCTCCATAAATATTTGCCGCGCCTCGCGCAAAGACATACGCGATGCGGTAGTAGTTGCTCGTAAAGCGCAACCTGAATGGGGCAAGCGTTCGGCTTACAACAAAGGTCAGATTCTTTACCGCATTGCCGAAATGTTGGAAGCACGTAAGGCACAAATAATTTCTTCGCTCATAGCTGAAGGTATTAAACCACAAGCTGCCGAGAGCGAAGTACATGCTGCCATTGACACCTTCATACATTATGCGGGCTGGAGCGATAAGTACATACAACTATTCAGCACGGTTAATCCGGTTGAGAGTTCACACTTTAATTTCTCGTATCCTGAACCACAAGGTATAACAGCATGTATTGCGCCTGAGGCGGGTGGCGCATTGGGTCTGGCACAAAGTATTGCACCTGCCATAGTTGGCGGCAATACGATAATCGTGCTATCATCATATACACACTCCGTTACAGCCTGTATTATGGCCGAAATATTTCATTCATCGGATGTGCCTGGCGGAGTCATCAACATCTTAAATGGTCAGCGCAAAGAACTAATGCAGCACTTTGCCACACACAAGGACATTAATGCAATCGTGTTTAGTGATGTAACGGCTGAGGAGTATAAAGCCATCGAAACCAATGCATGCAGCAACCTAAAGCGTGTGGTAAATCTTGCCAAACGCAACGAGCAAAGTCCATATCGCATTATGGAATTGCAAGAAATTAAAACTACCTGGCATCCGGTTGGATTGTAACAGGTATTACTAATCCCACTATTCCTAATTTTTTTTAAAACTCTCAATTTCTACATGAACGTTCTTCTTCTTGGCAGTGGTGGCCGCGAGCATGCGTTGGCTTTAAAAATTACACAAAGCAAATTACTTACCCAACTATACATTGCCCCCGGCAATGCAGGCACTTTGCAATGTGGAAGTAACGTACCTATCGGAGTAAATGATTTTGGTGCCATCGAAACATTTTGCCTTGAAAATAATATTAACATGATCGTTGTTGGCCCCGAAGACCCTTTGGTGAACGGCATATTCGATTACTTCCAGGCAGCACATTTATCCCACATAAAAATTATTGGCCCTTCCAAATATGGCGCACAACTCGAAGGCAGTAAAGAATTTGCCAAACAATTTATGCAGCGTCATCATATACCTACTGCACGTTACAAGAGTTTTACGAATGAAAACTTCGATGAGGCATTACCATTCTTGCAATCGCTTACTGCGCCTTTTGTGCTCAAGGCCGATGGCCTTGCGGCAGGAAAAGGGGTACTAATAATTGATTCGATGGAGGAGGCACTGCAAGAGCTTGATCAGATGATTAATCAAAAAAAGTTTGGACAAGCAAGTGCAACCGTTGTAATTGAAGAGTTTTTAGAAGGCATTGAAGTTTCATTTTTTGCCTATACCAATGGCAGCGATTATGTACTGCTTCCCGAAGCTAAAGATTACAAACGTATTGGCGAAAGCGATACCGGCCTAAACACAGGCGGCATGGGTGCAGTATCTCCGGTAACTTTTATTACTGATAGCTTGCGAAATAAAATTGAAACGCAAATTATTGCTCCAACCATTAATGGACTTAAACAAGAAAAAATAATTTATACCGGCTTTGTATTTTTTGGATTAATGATTTGCAACCAGAAACCCTATGTGATAGAATACAATTGCCGCATGGGTGATCCCGAAACCGAAGTAGTGGTACCGCGCATTCAATCAGACTTGCTGGCGTTATTTGCATCAAGTAGTTTGAAAGATTATAAAATAGAAAGCAATCCATCGTATACAGTAACCGTAATGTGTGTAGCAGGCGGCTACCCCGGCCATTATGAAAAAGGCAAAATTATTTCGGGAGTTTACCAGTCTTGCGAAAGCGTTATCATGCATGCAGGCACAATGATAAAAGATAATACTTTGGTAACGAATGGCGGGCGCGTATTGGCAATAACTTCTAAGGATGCAGATTTGCAGCTGGCGCTACAAAAATCTTACAACACCATCAACCAGCTTTGTTGGGATGGCATTTATTATCGTAAAGATATTGGGAAAGACCTGCTAGCGTTTATATAAAAACGTAGCTTATTGATAATCGCTAATCCTTATAGTTTTATTGCAAACAAAAATCTCTTCGGCTACACTGTTCGAGCTAATAATTACCGTGCGGTTATCAGAATAATTTTGCATCAGCATCTTATACCATTCATAACCCTGCGCATCGAGGTTGGTAAGGGGCTCATCAAGCAGTAAAAAAGGCGTATCAGACAAAAATGCCAGAGCAAGCTTCAATCGCTGTTTCATCCCTGAGCTGAAGTTTTTAATTGGCTTATCAAGTGACTGGGCAAGGTTGGTAATGGCAACAAAAGCTTCCTGGTCTGCAACCTTTGGTTGTAGCCTCTTAAACTTAAAATAAAATTTTATTAGTTGCTTCATAGTCATATCCTCAGGCACTTCGAGGTAGGGTGCAGCATAAGCCATGTAATTGTATTGCAGCATGGCATCCACAGTACTATCGTTTATAGTAACCGTTACACTTCCTTTATTCGGCATCACATGGCCGGCAATTATCTTGAGTAAGGTACTTTTTCCACAGCCATTAATGCCGGTAATAGCCCAACGCTCGCCATGGTATATGGTGGTGGTAACATTCTTAAATAAAAAAAGGCTTCCGTATTTTTTGGCCACTCCTTGCAGGGCAATGCTGTTCACGGCAAAATATTATTAGTCGTTATCCTCGCCTGCATAACCTTTCATAATGCCACGTTGCGAATCGGAAATAAATTTTACGATTTCGGAGCGAAACTTGCTTTCAGGCAAATTCGTATTGATAAGTTCAATCGCTTTTTTTGATGTATGCTTTTCTTCAAACACAATGCGATAGATGTTGTGAATAGAGGTAATGTCATCGTTGGTATATCCGCGTCTGCGCAATCCAACAGCGTTTATTCCAATGTAAGAAAGTGGCTCATGGGCGCTCATGGTATAAGGTGGTACATCTTTGCGCACTAAAGATCCTCCACTAATCATTACATGCGAACCAATATGAACAAACTGATGTACAGCACTAATGCCACCAATGATTGCATAATCATCAATGGTTATGTGTCCGGCAAGGGTAACCAGGTTGGCAAGTATGCAATGATTACCTACTATACAATCGTGAGCAACATGTACATAAGCCATAAGTAAATTATTGCTGCCTACAACGGTTTTGCCCAACGCCTTGGTGCCACGGTTTATAGTTACACACTCGCGTATGGTTGTATGGTCTCCAATTTGAGCAATGGTAACTTCATTTTCAAATTTTAAATCCTGAGGCACAGCAGAAATTACAGAACCCGGAAACAATTTGCAATGCTTACCAATACGGGCACCATCATAAATGGTAACGTTATTGTGCAATTCGCATCCATCTCCAATTTCTACATCACCGTGTATCACGCAAAAAGGGCCTATGGTAACATCATTGCCAATGCGTGCATTTGGGTTTATTACTGCAAGGTTAGAAATGGAGTTAGCCATAAAAAAATATGCTTAGCTCTTTTTAATTATTTGGGCCATCATCTCCGCTTCAAGAGCTACTTTGTCGCCAGCATAAGCCACACCACGCATAAGCACGATGCCTCTGCGTATGGGCTGTACCAATTCAAGGTCAAACACAAGGGTGTCGCCTGGTAATACTTTATTCTTAAACTTGGCATATTCTATTTTCATAAAATAAGTCCAATAATTACTGGGATCGGGTACTGAATTCAGAGCAAGTATACCTCCAGTTTGTGCCATCGCTTCTATTTGTATCACTCCTGGCATTACAGGGTTATTAGGAAAATGGCCTTCGAAAAACCATTCGTTCATGGTTACATTTTTTACTCCAACCACTTTGGTTTCGCTTAGCTCAATTATTTTATCAATTAATAAAAATGGAAAACGATGTGGAAGGTAAGAGGCAATGCGATTGATGTCGAAAACAGGTGGCTTATTTAAATCAAATTTAGGAACTACTGACTTAAGACGCTTGCTCTTAATCATTGATTTAATTTTTTGCGCAAACTCTATATTCGCTTTGTGCCCTGGGCGGGCGGCAAGTATGTGCGCTTTGAGCGGTACGCCTATGGTTGCAAAATCTCCAACAATATCTAACAACTTATGACGTGCAGGCTCGTTGCTAAAATGCAACTGAATGTGATTGAGCACTCCTTTGCCTTCAACTTTGATATCGGGTTTATTAAATATTTTTTGAAGTTCAGCAATTTCACTATCCGGAATAGGCTGGTCAACCAATACAATTGCATTACTTATATCTCCCCCTTTAATCAAATTCTTTTTTAAGAGGGGCATAATCTCGTGTAAAAAAACAAATGTGCGGCAAGCTGATATTTCGCTTTCAAACTGATTCATTGAGTGTATCTGAGCGTGCTGTGTTCCCAATACATCGCTGTTATAGTCAACCATAACGGTAACACGAAACTCTTCGCTTGGTACTGCAAGCATTTCTACTTTGCGCGATGGGTCTTCGTAGGTGATGTTTTCGTCAAGCACATAATACTTACGTTCAGCTTTTTGCTGCTGCACACCGGCACGTTTTATTGCTTCTACAAATGCACGCGAACTGCCATCCATAATTGGAATTTCGGGGCCAGATATTTCTATCAGGGCATTATCAATTTCCATTCCGGCTAGCGCAGCAAGCAGGTGTTCAGTTGTATTTACACTTACTCCGTTTTGCGTGATGGTTGTACCACGGGCTGTATCGCTAACAAGATCGCAGTCAGCAATAACTTCTGGGTTACCTTGGAGGTCAATTCTTCGAAAACGAAATCCTGAATTTTCAGCTCCCGGTAATATGGTAATGGTCGATTTTTGACCGGTATGCAATCCCACTCCTTCTACCGAAACGGCCGTTTGTATTGTAGTTTGCATGTTTGATTTTAGTTGCTGCGGCATAGCCGCAACAGGCACTGTCTCCACTTCTGTCAATTGCATTGAGGAATTTTTTACATGGGCAAATATAGGGTTTTAGTTTACATACTCACATAGATTATATCGTACGCATAATTTTGCTTGAATAGTGGCGCCTCTGTCTTAGAAATGATGATTGCATATGGGTTGCAGCATTTAAAGACTGTTTCTTGTTAAAATCGAGTATCTTTGTTTTTTATCAACTCAATTAGAATTTGAATGTTGAAAATTCCATAGCGACACAGAAAGTATTGATTGCACCATTAAACTGGGGCCTTGGCCATGCAGCCCGCTGTGTGCCTATTATTAAGCAACATATAGAGGCAGGAAACGAAGTGATAATTGCCAGTGATGGTGATGCATTAGATTTTCTTAAAAAAGAATTTCCGCAATTGCGCTGTTTTCAACTACCTTCTTATCGTGTAATCTATCATCTCAATTGGTTTTGGGTTCGCTTTTTATACCATTTGCTGTATCTAAAAAAAGCAATAAAGTCCGAACATAAGGCTACCTGCGAAATTGTGAATACACTAAAACCCGATATAATCATTTCCGACAATCGTTATGGAGTTTACCATCCACATAGTAAAAGTTTATTAATCACACATCAATTGTCCTTTGTTTTTAAAGGATGGAAAAAAATATTTACTACTCCGGCAAGGAAAATCCTTGCCGGCTTAATCAATAAATTTGATGAATGCCGGGTTCCTGTGCCCGATATCAATAATAACCTGATCCCAGAACTGGTGAAGAACGAGTTTATTAATATTGACATCGTGCCAGTGGGCTACTTAAGCCGGTTTAGGTATACATCAGGTGCAGAAAAAACCATTGATGTATTAGTCCTGATAACGGGCCCTGAGAATTACCGCACCGAGTTTGAAAACGAAATGATTGAGCAATTAAATGAAAGCGATTGCAATGGAATTTTAATACGGAGCAGTAACAAAAGCATGATAAAAAACCTAACCAACCATCGAGTTACCGTGGTAGACTTTGCTACAACTGAGCAATTACAACATTGGCTGGCTCACACCAAAACATTGATAAGCCGCAGTGGCTATAGTACGGTGATGGATGCCTTGCAGTTTGATTGTGAATGCCTTTTTATACCTACCCCAAATCAACCGGAGCAGGAATACATAGCACAACAATGGGCAAATAGAAAATACAGGCAATTGCCAATAGGAAAAGTAAAAGCAGGAGAAAAAATTTTGTAGTCTCACCGGGAATCGAACCCAGATCTAGAGTTTAGGAAACTCCTATTCTATCCGTTGAACTATGAGACCAAATATGAGCGTACAAACATAGGTAATTTTCCTAAAAATTTCTGTCCAGTTGATACCACAAGACACCTATTATCTTAAAAACGCAATCAATGCATTGGTATAAGCATCAAATTCGCGAAGGTTATTATGAGCCCCGTTGGATATAGTTATGAGGGTCTTGGGACCTAAGTAAAGCCCATGCAGGGTGGTGACGTGATGATAAGGAACAACCTCATCCTGAGTGCCATGAACTAAAAGTAACGGTACCCTTATATGTTTCATATACCGGATGCATGAAAATCGATTGCGCAAGGTAAATTGAGGAATAAAGTATGGATAGTTTTTCTTGGCAATATCCATGATAGAGGTATACGGAGTTTCGAGAATTAAGCGGCCTTTGTTATGCATTGCCATTAGATGACAGGCCACACCACTGCCAAGTGAGCGTCCATAAATAATGATAGAATCACTATCAAAACCTTGTTGCAACAAGTAATTGTAAGCTGCCTGCGCATCAGCATAGAGGCCCTTTTCGGATGGAGTGCCTGTACTTTTGCCATAACCGCGATAGTCTATAATAAGCAACCCGTATCCTGTATTTTTAAAATTATCATAGGTTAATTGCCAACTATCCATAACACCGGCATTGCCATGAAAATATAAAATAATTTTTTTTGAACCCTTATTGATATGCAAAGCATTAATACGCTCGTTATCGCTCGTTTCAAGAAATAACTCTTCAGCATTGGGGCCTGCATTAAATTCATAATCGGAAGGAAGCTTCGAAGGGTAAAACAACAACCGCTCCTGAAAGATATATGCCGCAAGCAATACCAGTCCGTATAGAATAATTAATATGAAAATTATTTTTGCCACCGCATCATCAATATCATACAAAGGTAGAAGAATGTTTGTTACACAAGACTGCGCATAAGCGCTTTATGCTTGAATTATGCATGAACAAAAAATATTCTCTGCACAACTACCACCTTGTGTGAAAGAAAATCATCTACTTTTACAGAAAATAATTTGTTATGAAAAAGCAATCCCGAAGAACCTTTATAAAGCAAACTGCATTTGCTGCTACCGCATTGCCACTGATAAATTCAGGTGTATTTGCTGCGAATTCCGAACCGCTAACTTTTTCACTTGCTCCGCTTCCTTATAAATATGATGCCCTTGAGCCATACATAGATGCACTCACCATGCAAATCCATCACGGCAAACATCATCAGGCATATGTTGACAAATTGAATGCAGCCATTAAAGACGAAAATATAAATTCGGCAAGTATCGAAGAGTTATTGGCCCATGTGTCGAAGTATAAACCAGCAGTACGTAACAATGGCGGTGGTCATTACAATCATACCATGTTTTGGGAATTAATGACACCAACAACCGAAAAAAACATTCCCTCTAAACTTTCCGATGCCATAAATGCCTCTTTTGGAAATGTAGACGAAATGAAAAAGCAATTTACTGAAGCCGCATTGAAGCGGTTTGGCAGTGGTTGGGCATGGTTGGTAGACGCTGGCAATAGCCTGTTAATATGTTCAACCCCAAATCAGGACAATCCGTTGATGGACATTGCCGAAGTAAAAGGCAAACCACTTATGTGTCTTGATGTATGGGAACATGCCTATTATCTTAAGTATCAAAACAAAAGGGCCGACTATATTACAGCATGGTGGAATACGATGAACTGGAACATGGTTGCCGGTCGAATGAAATAAAAGCCTTAAAGAGGCAACCAAAATTTTTATGGTTAAAAAAATCAAATCCGCTACCTCCTTTCCAAAAGAAAAAATTAAAATTCTGCTTGCCGAAAATGTACATCAATCGGCCATAGAAGTATTTAAGCGAAACGGTTATACCAACATCGAGTCGCATAAAGGAGCCATGAACGAAGCTGAGTTATTACAAGCAGCGGTGCATTTTCATATTGTCGGAATTCGCTCAAAAACAAAATTGAGTAAAGCGTTTTTCGAAAAAGCAAACTCACTAATTGCGGTTGGAGCCTTTTGCATAGGCACAAATCAGGTTGACATGAATGCTGCCACCAACAAGGGCGTATCCTTATTCAATTCGCCATACAGCAACACCCGTTCGGTAGCAGAACTTACCATAGCAGAAGCAATTATGCTGATGCGCAGGGCTATTGAAAAAAATGCACAACTACATCAGGGTGTATGGAATAAAGAAAGTAAAAACAGTTTTGAAATACGCGGAAAAACGCTGGGGATAATCGGTTATGGACATATCGGTTCGCAAGTATCCATATTGGCCGAAGCGGTTGGCATGCGTGTATTGTTTTATGATGTGGTACCACGTATGGTATTGGGCAACGCGCATGCATGCAAATCGCTTAGCGAGTTGCTTGCTGCCAGCGATGTAGTAACGCTGCATGTGCCCTCGTTACCATCAACCAAAAATCTAATTGATGCATCATCCATTAAACAAATGAAACAAGGTGCTAAATTAATTAATAATGCACGGGGCGATGTTGCCGATTTAGAAGCGGTAGCAAAGGCTTTGCAATCGGGCAGGTTGGGAGGATATGCTACTGATGTGTTCCCTTATGAACCCGAAAGTAACAATGAAAAATTTAGCAGTCCCTTGCAACAATTGCCCAATGTTATATTAACCCCTCATATAGGAGGGAGCACCGAAGAAGCGCAATTTAATATAGGCGAAGATGTGGCTATGAAACTGGTAGATTTTATGGACAGTGGCAGTAGTATGGGGTCGCTGACTATACCCGAATTAAGTTTACCATTAATGCAGGGGACACACCGCTTGTTGCATATACATCGCAATGTGCCAGGTGTGTTAAGAGATATAAATGGTATACTGTCATCGTTAAAGGTTAATATACTTGGTCAATATCTCAAAACAAATAATAACGTGGGCTATGTGGTACTTGATGTGGACAAGAAAACATCGCCTAAACTTATTAGTGAGTTAAAAACTGTTAGCAATACGATAAAAGTGAGAAATCTATTTTAAGCAAGTAACCGCTTGAAATACAATTGCCACTAATACAGGTATGGGTACGAATTTTTTGCAAGAAAAAGTAATTGAATTATTCGAATGTGGAATTTGTTTGCTTAATCCTGGAAATTAGTTCATTCGTAGTAAAAAAAATCAGCTACTACTAGAACCTTACTGCCTTAAGCACCTTTGCATTTTGATTGGTAGTTACCATAATAAGAAACAACCTGCTCTTAATGCTCGCATTTATTTTAATGGTAGATACGCCCCGGCTAATAAAATAATCATCTGTATTCAAAACCCTTCCCGACATATCTATCAAAGAAATTTTTGCTTCATGGTTATTTGCAGAATTTATATCAAGTATTATTTGGCCTGCATTATCAATCGAATTAATTTTCACATCAAAAAAAGGATTTAACTCTTGTAAACTGAGGTTTACAGGTGGGGTCAAAATCCAATTTACAATAGCGGTGTCAAAAGGTAAAGTAGTTGAAGGATGATGAGCCACCCAATTACCAACCTCATCAATGCAAAACTTATGAAAATTCCACGATACCTGAGCATCAGCTACGCCATTAAGGTACTGCCATTGCAACCATTTATACCAAGGAGCAGTATCCGGTAAGGCAATTCCTGCCTTACTCATCATCTGAAATTTTACACCAAATACCCCGGTGCAAAAATTTAAAATAGTGCTATCCTCACCCGGGTCTTGTGCGCCAAAATCGTTACAAGGAAAACCGATTACCTCAAAATTGTTGGCATCATACGTTGAATCTAATGCCTGAAGGGCTGCAAACTGCGGAGTAAACCCACAAAAAGAGGCGGTGTTTACTACTAATAGTTTTTTGCCATACCACTGCGAAAAAGAAATGGTATCACCCAAAATTGTAACCCCGCTAAAGCTGTGGAAATTTTGTTGGCCTTGCGCATTTCCATTATTAGAAATCAGAAACAAGATTAAAATGAAAGAGGTAATTCTTAGCATGGTTGATGATTTATTGTAATTGTAAAGATAGGAAAAATCAACAGCTATCACATTTAAATTTAAAAGTGCCTTATCTTTGAATTCAATTCATTGCTGATGAAAATTCTATTTGCAACACTTTGCGTTTGTTTTTGTTGCTTCAGTTGTGATGTAACTAAAAACACTTCGACATGTATCATACTGCAACCTTATGATCAATTTAGTAAGGCAGAATTAAAATATGTACAAAAACAATTTCAGCAGTTTTTTCCATGTGTTACTATTGGCGAATCAATCCCCTTACCAACACAAGCTTACCTGGCGGCCCGCAACCGATATCGTGCCGATAGTTTAATAAGCTTGTTAGCTAAGAAATATTTTAGAGATACGGTTGTAATTGGCTTTACCAATTACGACATAAGCACTACGAAGGGCGATGTGACTGATTGGGGTGTGATGGGCTTAGGATTTAGGCCGGGCAATGCTTGCGTTGTTTCTACTTTCAGACTAACCAAAAAAAACCGTACAGAGCAGTTGGTTAAAGTAGCCTTACACGAGTATGGCCACACCAGAGGCTTGCCACATTGTCCTGAAACTTCATGCTTAATGCGCGATGCCGAGGGCGGCAATCCATTGGACGATGAAAAAGACTTTTGCACCAACTGCAAAAAATTATTACGCATAAAACAGGATATAAATTGAAGCAAAATTCTTATTAGCTTTGTAATTAATAATGTCTTCTTAAATAAAACTTCTTAAAAAATTAAAGTCATGAAAAATTTAATTACTGCGCTATTGCTTGCATTAACCTTTTATGCCAATAGCCAATGTACGTACGTTGCTATCCCCAATTCACCTGCATGTGGCAGCACTTGCAATGGGATTGTTACTTTTAGTGCATTTGGTGGTACCCCGCCATATTTTGTAAATATCAGCGGTGGGCCGTCATTTGCATTCAACACTTCCTTTGCATGGACTACAGCATGTGCCGGCAATTACCAATTTGTTGCAAATGATGCTAATGGTGCTTGTATGTTTTTGGGAATGTTTACCGTGCCTTCGGTAACACCGTTCAATGCCTCAATTGTAAACAGTGGCAGCAACACGCTCTGTCCTGGCACCTCGGCTACACTCATGGCCTCTCCTACGGGAAATGGATACACATATCAATGGCGAAGAAACGGCAATGCAATAGGTGCTGCCAACGCTCCATCTTATACAGCTACTATAGCCGGTTCTTATGATGTTATTGTAACAAATGGGCCATGCACATCTACTGCATCACCTGTAGTACTTACGCAAAGTCTTTTACCATCCATTAACATTTTTGCGGCAGGCCCCACATCCTTTTGTAATCCCGGTTCGGTGCTATTACAATCTTCTGCTATTAACACCACTACGTATCAATGGTTGCATAATGGCTTGCCGGTAAGCAACCTCAACTCTCATTTAGCAACATTGCCGGGAGATTATCTTTGTATAGCCATCAATAGTTGTGGCTCCATGCCAAGTAATACGATAACGGTAACAGTAAACGATGTGCCTCCTCAACCCGGAACAATTGCCGGTTCGGTAAACGGGGTTTGTAATTCAACAAAAACATACAGCATTGCAGTAGTGCCAACAGCAACATCGTATACCTGGATTCCTCCAACTGGAGCTTCTATAATGAGCGGTCAAGGAACAACATCTGTTAGTGTTTTGTTTAATAATAATTATGCAACCAAGCAACTGCAGGTTGGTGCCCATAACGGCTGCGGACCAAGCACACTACGCAACAAAACAATATCAGGTGCACCGGCAACACCGGGAGCTATTTCGGGACCTAATTCGGTGTGTAAAAAACAATTGGCAATTTATTCTATTTCGAATGTGGCAGGAGCAAGTACCTATACCTGGTCGGTGCCACCGGGTGCCGTTATTAAAAACGGGCAAGGCACAAAAACTATGAAAGTTCGTTTTGGTACGGTGGGTGGAAATATTTCGGTAGTAGCCAATAACACTTGCGGCACAAGCGGTGCAAACTCGCTTGCTGTAGCTATGCCTTGCCGCCTTAGCGAAGAAGATGAATTAAATCAATCAACCATAACCGTATATCCAAACCCCGCTGCGGATTTCATAAATTTTGAAAGCACCGGTGAAAGCGAAGTTGTAACGATTACTATATATGATGTGTTTGGTAAATTTATTTTTACAGGAACCATAAATGTAACCGAGCCCTTTGACTTGAAAAGTTACAACAACGGAATGTACGTGTACCAATTGGTTGATGGACCAAGCACCACCACCGGCAGGTTTTGCATTGCACGATAATAAAACGCGGGCGCGGGGCTAAAGCCCCGCGCCCGCAATATTTTATATTCAAAACAAATTCTTCAGTATACCGTATTAATTACAATCTAAAATTTCGGCTTATGTTGAAGCTGAATTTATAGCCGCCTTGACCCCACGAATCGGTAGTGCTAGCAAACATATCAGGCTCGTTGATAGAAGAGGCGTTGGTAAACATGAGTGAAAACACATGGCCTCCGGTTTCAAATTCGATGCCGGCACCTAGTGGATCAAAAAACTGCAAATCGCCATTTGCATTTTTCACTGTGCGATGAAATTTATTGATAGTATAATAATAATCGGCAATGATGGTCATGCTACGTGTAACCTTAACGCGAAAAGCAGCACCCACAGCATACAACTGATTATCGTCACGATAATCAGGAGCATAATTACGATGTGTAACCGAACCCATAAGTTGCGCGCTTATCGAAGGAGAAAATTTACGTGCAACAATCAATTGTGTATTATATGAAAGCCTGCGTATATCACGCTTTTTGGTTTGGCCATTTTCGGTTACCGAAAATATTCCAGCATTATCTTTTTCAGGTGTAACAACCATATTACTAAAAACCGTTAATGCTACCGGAAAATGATTATCATTGGTTTGCTCCAGTATTTTATATTTCACCAGGCCTTCGAGATTCTCGCGATACTTGCTGCGCGATACTCCTGCCGTAAGGCGCTCGGTAATTCCATATTCAAAAGCTATACGGATATCTGAACTGTTATCCAAGCCATATAAGGTATGTATGCCTCCGTTGCTCGCTGTTCCCATATTGCCAAAACGGTGAGCAACACGAAAATCAAGAACACGCTTATGCACAGTTTCGTTCGATTGGGCATTAATTACCTTGGTTGTTTTAAACGTTGCTATCACTTTTTCGCGTTCTTTCTTCTCGTTTTGATCGAGCAGTTTCATCATATCATCTTGTGCGCTTAGCGAAAATGTAAAGCCAAGCAGCATTAATAAAGTAAGAAATAATTTATTCATAGGTATTAATTATTAGTAGTTTAAAAAAAATCCCGTATTCAAAAATACGGGGAACGTTCTTTATTTTTAAAACAGGTTATTGCTTTTTCTCGAATTTCTTCAACACAAAATTGTGTGTTACCTTAACCATCTCTCCAATGTTAGATGCAACCAACTTAGGTACTTCTATTTTGTGGTCGGTAAGTTTTACATTGAATGTTCCGTTAATGGTAATTTCTCCATTCTTAATAATTAACGCGCCCTTTTCGGTATACTGTTTTTCGACCCCATGTATAATGAGCGCGCCTGTGGCAGTTACCGGATACTCACCATCCTTTGTATAATCTATGGTTTCATTTATCTTGCCATTAAACGTTGCTTTGGGATATTTATCGCTCTCTACATATTTCTCATTAAAATGTTCCTGCATCAATGGCTTTTCAAATTTAAACGAAGTCATGGTTACAGAATACACCAGCTTATTGCTTTCGGTATTTAAAATACAATTGCCTGATTTGCTGATGGCATCAATATTTTCTACAGGAGTTTCGCTAAAGAATGATAGCTGCCCTGCCTGTGTCATATACATTTGCGCCTGAATGCTTTTTGAAATAACTGAACTTAAAATTAGTCCAACTACTACTGCTATTTTTTTCATTTTATAATAATTTTTACAACAATTTATATTATTCGCAACCTATAGCACCATCGTTAATCCAATTTTTAATAAGATCAACATTGGCTTGTGCCATTCCGGTATCGGGCGGCATAACATCACTATCAGTTAGTGGCAAAGCGATGCGCCTTTTTATTTCGTCCTTATTAGCCACAATGCTTGCATAACTATCGAGCTGTGGCGAGGTTCCACCTGGCCCATGGCATACTGCACAGTTATTAATGAAAACCGGCTTTACCTTGGTCTTATAATAAGTTGTATCGCAATTTACTGTAATAACGGGAACTTCCGCTTTATCGTTTGTACATGCGCTTATCAACCAAACTGCGTTGATCATTGCAATAATAATTGCTACTCGATTCTTCTTTAACATAATGAACTTGATTAAAACGTATGCAAGTTGCAAATAATTATGCAAACTACATGCAGAAAACAGCAACAACAATCTGAATGAGGTTTTTTGTCATCTGAAATACAGATTTGGTTCGTTGATGGGAGGATTATTTGGAAAAAAAGAAAGGCATGCCTTAATCCATACGGTCAGAAAGATTCAATAAACTAAAGCGAGTTGAGGTTTAAAATTTAAATAGATCAGAAATATCAACCTTCAAAGTTTTTGCAATTCGTTTAACTGTACAAATGGTTGTATTAATTCTGCCGGTTTCAATTCTTGCAATTTGTGATAAGGTTAAGTCGGCATCTGCTGCTAATTCTGCTTGACTAAGTATGTGATTCTTGCGAATGGATTTTAAATTTTTTCCAAAGGCTACCAAAAACTTTTTATCGACCACATTTATCACAAGGCAATGATTGCCATTGTGGATAAAAAATATTATAGCATACATGCTATAATATGAAATTAATTATTATATCTACACAACCTGAATTATCACCGGGGTATATGTGATAAGTAATTTAATTTTTAATATAATACAAAATGTAAGTATCTTGCAATACTGTTGTTATGCAGTTTTGCCTTAATTTTATCTTGTAAAAAAGATAAAATGGAAAATGATCAAATGGGTGTTAATACAAATGGAGCTCGTATTAATGAAAGCGAAATGGGGAATGTAATAAATACATTTATTACACAAGTCATAGAGCAGGAGGACAATACAGAGGATTTCGAATATCAAGATGCCACGATAATAATGGAAGGGTGCTTAAACTACTTATTATGCAAGCCAGATACAATAGGTAAGGAGACAGCAATGGATACAACGTACTTTCTATTTGATGTTGCTATGCAAAATGGAGAGTATATGATATCGGCAGATGATATGAATACGCTTTATAGCGAAGTTCATGTGTCTGTTGCAAGTGCAGTTAATCGTGTAGGGTTTCCTGCAAATGATGCCAAATGGCGCGAATGGTGCGATATAGAAATTATTCGAGCTGAATTAAATCTAGGTACTAATGAAGATGAAGGGGAAATAGAAATTCGAGTTGTTTCTAAAGTAACTAATGTATCATTTATTCCCGATTGTTATGTGCATTGTGGATATGGAGTTAATGATTGGTGGAGTTGCTTTAATTTCTTCATTTCATGTGGCACTAATTCCTGTCCTCAAACTTCGTATTGGGAATGTGCTCGTGTCGTTGGAGCAAGACTTAATGCGCACAATAAAATATGCAATGTTCAAAATGTTAATGGGTACTATTTTAATATACAGTCTGTTTATGTTCCAAACACATTCTTAAATCCAAATGATCCAGTGCCTGGAGATAACATTAACGATTGGATGATGTTTGCAGGACTAACCAATTTATATACATGCTATGCCCCAATAGAAATGGACATGTATCATTCAAATCTAAAGTGGGTTGCAAATAATTATTCCGGAAAACCTGCTGGCAAAGCCCCATTTAGCTATGACTACAAAATTGTAAATCCATTAAATGGTACATATAACTCTCATGCTTATATAGAGTATGGTAAATTCAATAAATACATTGCGAATTAAACTCTTAATAATTATATTGCTGATGATTGGGCAACTAAAGGCCCAATCATCTTTTATTTACAATCAATTTTCCAAAGAAGATGATTTTGCCACTGATGCTATTCAACTTGCTGACAGTTCGTACATAATACTATGTGCAACTCTCGATACAACAATTTATAAATTTAAGCCATTCGTAATTTACCTTGATAAATTTGGAAATTTTGTCAATACAAAACAATTAGAACATTCGGTATCTGGTTCTCTTTTTTTAACTAAAATTGCAAAGGATAATGCAGGTGATTTTTATATTACGGGGAATGGCAGCTATGATACCTCAATATATCGCAATTATATTTATTTATCAAAATACGATTCCAACTTCGATACCTTGTGGACGAAACTTTTTTTTCATCCTGATACAAGCCACTTTTGCGTCAATCATTATTACGATGGGACGAATTTTTATTTAGCATGTGATACTCGTTATGATTCTGGACCCTCTTTCAACTATCGTACTATTGTCAGCTTTAGTACTGCTGGCAATTTATTAAATACATATAAAATAGATTCTGCCGGGTACGGTTACTCAATTAATATAAATAAAAAGGGAGCAATTCAATATTCAGTTCTTCTTTGGCAAAATACTGGTCAAGGCTCTTTATTAGATTTTAGTTCAACATTAAACTTTGTTGATTCTTGTAGTACCAACTTCAATGCCATTGAAATGGAAGCTGTTTCAATAAACAAGAGCACCTATGTTGTGTTTGATGAACCAATATTTCAAGGAAATAATTATACTGCAATGGGTGCCGCTATTATAGATAGCAACTGCCAATCGATAAAGAATATAAAACTAGGCACTTTTAATATTGATGAACGAGTAGCGTATTTTCATGGACTTGATACCATCTCATCCAATCGCATTATCGTAGGGAGCACACTTGGCTTTTCTTATGGCGGTACATTTTATGTACCTAAGCAATCGCAATTTCATATTGCCATGCTTGATGATAGCCTCAACATTATTTGGGATAAAAAAGTGGGTGATGATGCCTATCATGTCTTAACACGCATTATGCCTACTATGGATGGTGGGGTATTGGCTATTGGTTTTAGGTACGATTATTTAAATGTTTTTCCCTCCCCAAACCGCGATGTTATTGTCATGAAATTTGATTCGCTTGGTAATATTACCGGTTATAATGAAATAGATAATTCTATTCAAAATCAAATTTCAATTTATCCGAATCCGGCAAATACAGAGGTTACAATTTATAGCAACATCAATGAAGAAGCAGAAGTAATTATTTATAGCATTAAAGGACAACTTATTGAAAAAAAGACCCTTCATGGAACTATTAAAGTGGATGTATCAAATTACAACAATGGAATTTATTATTGCACCGTTGAAACTTCAAAACAACGATATCAGAAAAAATTTGTGATTGCGCATTAGCATCAATACAAAATGTTAAAACAACCCCGGAATATTAGGTAACAAGTCTTTGCCTGCTGCTTTCATTTCTGCTTCTGACACGGCATTGGCATTTTCAAGGGCTTTGCCAAGGGCTATTTCGAGTAAGTCTATCAATTCTTCTTTGCGATCAGGATGTACTAATTCATCAGCAATACTTATTTTTTTAACCGTACGATTGGCTGATAATTCTATCATGATTTTTCCATTACCTGCTTCGCCATTTACATAAACGGTATCGAGACGTTTTTTCATCTCTTCCATTTTGGTTTTCATTTCGCCCAGCTTACCGAGCATATCAA
Organism: Bacteroidota bacterium; assembly: GCA_016714535.1. Classification (NCBI taxonomy): domain Bacteria; kingdom Pseudomonadati; phylum Bacteroidota; species Bacteroidota bacterium. The sequence goes on along the minus strand of JADKDR010000014.1, from coordinate 27,875 downwards.
ACATTCCCATTTTTATTTTTTCTTGCAAATGTATAATTCAAAGTAAAACACAAGTAACATCTTAATCAAAATAAGGTGCGCTCAACTTTGCGAAAAATCAGATCATATATATAGTTGTCACTAATTATAGTGAAAGACATTAAATGATTTTGATATGTAAGTATTTATATCTTGCTTTGAACCTTAATCCTTAATAAAAACAATTTTATGATGAAAAAATTTCTCGCCATCGCGGTGCTTGCTATAGGCATCGGTGCGGCACAAGCACAAGTACACAATCATCAGCATTGCTCCACTATGGAGATGCTCGAAGAACAAAAAAAATCTGATCCTGGCTTACAGGCACGCATGGATGCCATTGAACAAGCTACCAATGAGTACATAAAAAATCATGGTAATCAAAAGCAAAGTTCAGTTATTACTATTCCGGTTGTGTTTCACATTTTGTGGAATGTACCTGCAGAGAACATTTCGGATTCGCGCATATTGGCGCAACTTGATGTATTAAACAAAGACTTTGCACGGTTAAATGCAGATGCTGGCAATACCCCTTCAGTTTTTCAAGGTGTAGCAGCAAATACACAAATACAATTTTGCCTTGCACAGCGCGACCCAAATGGCGCAGCATCTACAGGTATCTTGCGTATCCAGACTACTAAGACTTCTTTCAGTTCGTCAGGCAATCCTATTAAGTTTACTTCTCAAGGAGGCTCCAATGCATGGCCCGCAGCCAGCTATCTTAATTTTTGGGTAGGCAATCTTAGTGGAGGCTTACTTGGTTACGCACAGTTTCCGGGTGGTACTGCAAATACCGATGGGGTGGTATGCTTGTACACATCGGTGGGTGGTCCTTCTAATCCCGGCACCGGAACTCCATACCACTTAGGCCGCACAGCTACTCACGAAGTTGGTCACTGGCTAAACCTTTTCCATATTTGGGGAGATGCTAATTGTGGCAACGATCAGGTATCGGATACTCCTACTCAGCAAACTTCTAATTTTGGTTGTCCAACTTTTCCTAAAGTGACTTGTGGCAATGGCCCCAATGGCGATATGTTTATGAACTATATGGACTATGTTGACGATGGATGTATGAACATGTTCACAACCGGACAAAGTACACGCATGAATGCTGCTCTTGCCGGTCCTCGTGTTGGGCTTACAACCTCGCTGGGTTGCAGCCCGGTAGGTGGTTGTGGTACTCCAACAGGACTAAATTCATCTGGTGTAGGTTCATCATCAGTTTACCTTGGTTGGAATTTGGTTTCGGGCGCTGTATCTTACAATATACGTTACCGCATAGTTGGAACGACAACATGGACTACTACCACATCAACTACTACTAGCATTGGTATACCGGGATTAACTTCTGGTAGCAACTATGAGTATCAAATACAAGCTGTATGTACCAATTCAACAGGTGCCTATTCTTCTTCTGCAAATTTCACAACCCTTACGGCCGGTTGCGGCTTACCTGGTAGCTTAACTGCATTAAATGTTCAAGCTACAACTGCTTCAATCACTTGGCTATTGGTAGGTGGTGCTACCAGTTATAAAGTGCAGTATCGTGTTTTAGGTACTTCTACCTACACTACAAAAACTGCAACTACCTCACCTTATAACCTATCTGGATTAACTCCAAGTACTACTTATCAATATCGTGTTCGCGCAGTATGCGGGGCAACGCTTGGCAACTATAGCACTGTAAAAACCTTTACTACACAAGCTGGTGGTGGTGGTGGATGCACCGGAAGCGATCCTTACGAACCAAACGAATTGTCCTCAACTGCTGCTACCATAAGTCCTAATACCGATGCTTATGGAATTATTAGCACTGCAACCGATGTAGATTTTTATAAGATTACAGCTACCAATGCAGCTCCAAAAATTAAAGTAATTCTTGATGGACTTCCAGCTGACTATGATGTGAAGCTGAGCTTTGGATCTACCGGTGCCTTAATTGCAACCTCGCAACTTTCAGGCACTACTCCTGAGCAAATAATTTATAATGGAGCAACAGCGGGTGCAGTATATAAGGTTAAGGTTTATGGTTACAACGGTGCATTCGTTCCAACATCGTGCTATCGTTTAAGAGTAAGCACAAGCGCATCAAACTGGCGCGAAGGTGGCGACATGGTTCAAAACGAGAACACTAATACGATGGCTTTGTATCCTAATCCTGCAAAAGATTTAGTAACTGTCGATTTGTTCTGCAATAAAGCTCAAACCTCAACCATCGATATAGTGGATATGTTGGGACGTACAGTGTTGAGCATACAACAAGATTTAAATGATGGCAATAATCAAGTTAATCTTGATCTAACTAAAATTCAAAAAGGTATGTACACGGTGCGCGCTAGTATGAATGGTCAGGCACTTATTAAGTCGCTGGTTGTTCAGTAGTAAACCATAAGTTAAGATACTCGTTTAAGAAAGGTTGCCTTGTTCCAGGCAACCTTTTTTTTATTTCAACGAACAACTATTTGCAATACGGTTGCATAATCAGTTTAATCAATAAGATTACTAGAGCATTTACCAGTGGTGCTAGATTATTTAGTGTTCATCTATTTCATTCGTTTTGCGCTTACCATTCTACAATTTGATGAATTTTATTTTTTCTTCTTAGCAGAGGGATTAATTTTTTAAAAAAACATTATAAATGGATTCTAACGCAAACTAATTATACCTAAAAAGTTGCCAAATAAAAGTTGCACCTGTCAAATTAATAATACATTAGCCTCCCAATCCCAATTAAATTTAAAAAATATGATTAAAAAAATTTTCGCGGCAGCGGTACTATTAATTAGCACCTACGCAGCACAAGCGCAAACCAACTATCAACATTGTGCAACCATGCAAATGTTAGACGAGCAAAAAATGGCAGACCCAAACTTGCAATCGCGTATGGATGCTATTGAAGAAGAGACCAATGTATTTATTGCCAATTACAATCAATCGCAAAACAAAACGAGTGCAGTAATTACCATTCCTACTGTGTTTCATGTTTTGTATAATACTTCATCACAAAATATTTCGGATGCACGTATACTGGCACAGTTAGATGTATTGAACAAAGATTTTGCCCGTTTGAATGCGGATGCAGGCAACACACCCTCGGTATTTCAAGGAGTGGCTGTGCCTACCAACATTCAATTTTGCCTTGCTCAACGCGATCCTAATGGCAATGCGACTAACGGTATTAACCGTGTGTCAACTACCAAAACAAGTTTTGGCTCTTCAGGAGATCCTATGAAGTTTTCTTCGTCTGGCGGAGTAAACGCATGGCCTACCGGTAGCTATTTAAATATTTGGGTATGTAATCTTAGCGGTGGCTTATTAGGCTATGCGCAGTTTCCAGGAGGTTCTGCCAGTACCGATGGCGTTGTAGTTTTATTTGGTAGTGTGGGTGGTCCTGGCACTCCGGGTACATCAACACCTTATCATCTTGGCCGCACGGCTACCCACGAAGTTGGCCACTGGCTTAACTTGCGACATATATGGGGAGATGCAACCTGCGGTAACGATTTAGTAAGCGATACGCCTACACAACAGACCAGTAATTTTGGATGTCCGTCTTTTCCTAAAGTTACATGCAGCAATGGCCCTAATGGCGATATGTTTATGAACTACATGGATTATACTGACGATGCATGTATGAATATGTTTACAGCCGGACAAAGCACACGCATGGATGCTGTACTTGCCGGTAGTCGCGCCTCATTGACAACTTCGCTTGGATGTACTCCCCCTAATGGTGGTGGTTGTGGCACTGCAGCAGGTCTTGCGTCAAGCGGTGTTACACAAACAGGAGCAACACTTAGCTGGGGAGCAGTAAGCGGTGCAACTTCGTACAATGTGCAATACCGAGTGGTGGGTGCAACCTCATGGACAAGCATCACAAGTGCAACAACCTCTGTAGCTATAAGTGGTTTATCAGCAGGAACTAATTACCAATTCCAGGTACAGGCTGTATGCTCTGGCACCACAGGCGCGTGGTCAGGCGCTGCTACTTTCACCACACAAAGTGCCGGGGGTGGCTGTAATGGCGATCCTTATGAATCTAATAATTCAAGTTCTACCTTTAAGCAGATAGCTGTAAACACGGATATTTACGCGTTGATAGGTTCAAGTACCGATAAGGACTGGTTCCGTATTACTACCGTTTCTCCAGCAACTCGTGTAAAGGTAACACTAACTAATTTACCTTTCGATTATGATTTGCGATTATATAATAACTCCAATAGCCTGCTTGCCTCTTCTGAATTAGGAGGAACTGCGAATGAGCAAATAATTTATAATGCAACTACGGCCACGTCTTATAAAATCCGTGTGGTTGGTTATAGCGGAGCTTTCAGCACTTCGCAATGTTATGTATTGCGTGCTAACACAAGTTCGACTAACTTTAAGGTGATGGGCAGCATGGACCATACTGGCAAAGCTGCTTACAATGATTTGTCGGCTTATCCTAATCCAAGCCGTAACGAAATTAACCTGATGTTTAATAGCGATATAGCTTCAAGCGGAGCCATCACTGTAAGCGATATTTATGGCAAGCAACTGTTTGCAACTAATATTACCATTGAGGAAGGAACTAATACCCCTACCGTTAACATCAGCCATCTTAATACCGGAATTTATTTTGTAACTGTAACTGATGGGGTTGATACGTATAAGATTAAAGTTGTTAAAGAATAATTTGTACGCATCAATTAATAATTAAGCGTCTGTTTAATATTTATTTTAAACTCATGCTTTAAAAAAAAGGTCGCCCTGTGGTGGCCTTTTTTTTTGAGCGAGAAGCAACAACCCTTACGAGTACGATTACATAATGAATCGCTAAATATTATCCCTTGATTTTAATATTCGCTAACAACAGGCGAAAAAAAATTACTGATTAAGAACTTTTATATTTTTACTGTTTCTAATCCAATAAACATTTCATTTATGAAAAAACAAATAGCAAGTCTGGTTTCTCTATGTTTAATATTTTGTTCAAGTATAAATGCACAAACCTATTTGTATGCCAAAAAAGGAGGTGCTGCAGGGTATGATGCCGGCACGGCCATGGTTAGCGATGGCAATAACAACGTATACATAACAGGTTATTTTGTTGACAGCATTCGCTTTGGCAGCATGAAAGTTACGGGCCTCGGGCTACAAGATATATTTGTAGTAAAGCTTGATCCCGAAGGAAACCCCCTTTGGCTTAAGCGATTTGGAGGTAACAAGACCGACCAGGCGCAGGCTATGGCTATAGACCATACGGGCAACCTGTATATTACTGGATTTTCATCCAGCGACACCGCATATTTTGATACCGTGAAAGTACCCTGCGTATCAAGACAAATAATTGTTGCCAAACTAAATAGTAACGGTAATTGTATATGGAGTAAACAAGCAGGCGCTACCAACTACAGTGAAGATATCGGAAACAGTGTTGGTGTAGATACAATGGGCAATGTTTTTATAACCGGAAACTTTAGAGGTACTGCAAATTTTGGCAATGGCAATACAGTAGCTAGTGTATTAAATCCTGGTTTCGGCTCGCCAAGTGTTGATGCCTTTACTGCAAAATATAATAGCATTGGTTTGTGCGAATGGGTAAAAACCGGAGGTAGTTATCAGGATGAATATGGCAATGGGATAGCAGTTGACAAGGCCGGCAAAGCCTATGTGGTAGGTTTGTTCATGAATAATGCTGTATTTAGTGGTGTCACCATTTCGGCACCAGCCGGACTACCCGATGGGTTTATTGCCGTGTATAATACGACCGGCACGCTGGAACAACTTAAAAAAATTACCAGTAACAATTACGAAGCTTGCTACGGAATAACGCTTGATGGACAAGGAAATTTTTGCATAACCGGTATTGCTGATGGCACTACCGCATTTGACTCCATACAGGTGCCAAACAATGGTAGCTACGATATGTTTGTTGCCAAATATACTACTAGCGGCACCGTTCGTTGGGTGCGCACCACACAGGCAGTCAGTGGGAAGAAGGCAGACAAGTGCGTTGCGATGCTGCAGGCAATGTGTATGTAGCCGGAGGTTTTTATGCGTTTGGTACTGCGCCATTTCCGCCATACCCATTTGCAGGTGTGGGCTCTTATGATCCTTTTGTTGCCAAGTACAACAGGCATGGCGAGTTTCAATGGGCGCAATGGGGTGGTAGCCCGCAGCAAGATTATGCACTGGGGCTGGCAACAACCGATTCTGGCAAAGTTTATTTTACAGGAAGTTATGCAGATAACCTTACCCTTGGCAATACCTACTTACCAAATGTTACCGGACCTGGTGGTTGGACCGATATGTACTATGCTGAGATTCGCACCGATATTACAACAGGTAATCCAAATGCAGTTAGCTATTGCGCAGGTGCAAGTTTTTCATTACCCTTTATTGCACATCAATCTTTTAAATCAAACAATGTATTTACAGCACAGCTTAGTGATGCGACAGGAAGATTTGCCAGCGCAATAAATATTGGAACATTAAACTCAACAACTTCGGGGAGCATTAATTGCACACTACATACTAATGTGGCGTATGGCATAGGGTACCGGCTGCGTGTTATTGCCAGCGATACCGTTTCGTTTGGTAATGATAATGGCACCGACATTACCATTAACACAGCGCCTGTTGTTTCATTAACTGCAAACGACAATGCCATTTGCACCGGTGATAGTGCAACACTTACTACACCGCACAACAATGGAAATACCTATAAATGGTATTTTAACAATGCACTGATTAATGGTGCTGTTACAAATGTGTTCTATGCCAAGCAAACTGGAAATTATAAAGTACGAGTTACCAATGCAGGAGGCTGCTCGGTGGTATCTCCCAATAAATTAATAACGGTTAATAATTATCCATCAGCAGTTATAACTGCTACGGGGCCGCTCACCTATTGTTCAACCGATAGTGTTATACTCTCAGCACCAAGCGGTGTGGGCTATACCTATCAATGGCGAAAGGGAACAGTTGCGATTTCAAATGCTACCAACATTAAGTTTAAGCCGACTACATCTGGAACGTATAGGGTGTTAGTTACAAATGCTGTCGGCTGCAGCACGCTCAGCAATTCAAAAAAGCTGACCATACGGAAACCTGTTGCGCAAATAACTGCTGACTCCACTTCTTTTTGCATGGGCGATAGTCTTGACCTAAGGGCGTTAGTAAATAACAGCTACATCTATCAGTGGATAAAGGGACTGAATAATATTGCCAATGCTACACTGCCAACTTATTTTGCAAAAACTACTGGCACCTATAAAGTTCAAGTTACTGACACTAACGGTTGCAGCCTTACCAGCAATAAAATTACCATCTATGCTGTGAGTTGCCGTAAGGCAGAAAGTTTTATTGGCCAACAAGCTATGCATGTATTTCCTGTGCCTGCGCAGCAGTATTTTGAAATTAAAACTAGCAACAGCGAAAAGGTACTGGCAGCTATACTTACCTCAGCAGCAGGGCAGGTGGTGGAACAATGGCAATACCAAACCAAAATAAAATGCGAACATATTCCATCTGGTATGTATACTCTTACTGTTGTTACAGAGAGTGCGGTGTATAAAAAATCACTCGTAATTATACATTAACTGTCATTATTGTCCGACTAAAATAGACAATAAAATCTATCTGGCCTAATCAGGCTCTATGTTTGAGTTAAAAAATTTGATATTCTAAAATAGGGGGTAGTAAACCTATTTGGCAAAGAGATTGGGAGGCGCATTAGCTTTTTGCCAAGTCATGTAGGTGTCTTTTATAAAATCAAACAGACTTACATAACTCATAAGATGTAGCCTAATAAGAGTGATGACATTAGCAAAAGATTTTTTTGTTTCTGATTTCTTTCTAATCACCACCATCAGAAGCTGAGCGATGAGTACCATATAGACTTGCATCTTCACAGCGTTCTCGCTTTCACCCCAAAAATATCGGATCGGAAAGTTCTGTTTGATTTGCCTAAACAGAAGTTCAATCATCCAACGGTATTTGTAAATAGTCGCTATTTCAGTGGCTTTGAGCTTCATGTTATTCGTAATGAAAACATACTGTTTCCTGTCTTCTGCCTTGAAAATAATTCGCCCCAACTTTACTCTATACTCCTTATTGTTCTCTTTGTACCCTACCGCTACCAATTGTTCTTTTAGGATACCCTTAGGGTTTTTCTTCTTCGTTTATCTTGTAATACTTTGGTTACATGGAATTTTGCATTCGTTTTCATTCGTGTAACAAACCATATATGCTCAGTTGTCCATTTGTCAAACTGTTTGTAATGATTGTAGGCTTTATCAAAAACTAGAAAACTATTCTTAGGAGGAGTAAAATGATAAAGAAACTTTCGGTCATGTACTTTAGCGGCTGTAATATGCACGTAGTCTACGATGCCGCTAAAGGCATCCATCATCGAATGCCCCTTGATGCCTCCCTTCTTTCGTGAACCATTCGTTGGATTTCGCCCTACGCCACACAGTATATCACTGAAGAGTCTAATGGTAGTGCTATCTATGATCTTTAAATTCCGAATACTCAAACCCTTCAATCGGCTGTCCGAGATAAAACTTTGATAACGTCCAACAAGATTAAAATACAAGTCCTCGAAAATTAGATAACTTCTATTTCTGTTTGCATCTGATAGTGTACTTCGAGCTGGTGCCGTGTCCAATCGCAGGTGTGTTAGTTTGCCTTCACAGCCCATAAGGCCCTCACAGAGCTCTCTTAGGCCATTACAGTAACTGAACACTCCGTAGAATAAGCATGCCAAATGTTTGCGTACAGGAAGCCGTTTATAATACCGGTCACTCTTGTGCTTTCTGCGCAAGGTTGATAAATCTGAAGAATCTATTATCTGAGATAGTATCGGCTGTCCGACAAATTTTCTATTTTCGCCCATGACTATGTTTTTGTGTTGTACTCTAACATAATCAAATAAAGGATAGCTGAAATATGCTATCCTTTATTTATTTTAGTCGGACAATAGTGATAAATAATTATTTAACGAGCAATAATTTCAAGATAATCGAAAATAAATTGGCTAATAGAAGATATAATAATTGTTGTTTACATTAAAACGTATATACTCACTGTTACACACACCCCCGCCACGTCCCGCAAACCCCATAGCAAAAACTTTTCCACGCCACTTGCGAAAACTACCAAAGGTTCAGTGCATTATGTCGTTTAATATTTTAGCACTTTTGTTATGCAACCTCTTCATTTCTTGGTTATACCCTAAACTAATTTTTCCGTTTTGTAGCAATTTATTCCTTAATGCTAAATCCAGTTTTTTTAAGTTGATTATTTCTCTTGCTATCCTTTTATAGTCCATTTTAAAATGTCATTATTTTTTTTACAGCATATTCTTAAAATAGGCCCTGCATTAAGTTTCTCGATTACAAAAGGACAAGAATGATAAAAAATATTGTACGAATATATGTGGTCACAAAATTTTTGCAGTTTCAAATTTCATCAGTTTTCAATATTGCATATACCACTCAAAGCGGCTGAGGCAATATGTGAACTATAAAAAATGATGTGCATTTAATATCCATTCCTCATAAGATTAATTATCATCACCCAATGCATGTAAAATCTTTACTGCTTCATCAGCTTTCTTCCAGCCAGTATATTGTGCGGTTGATTTTAAATCAATTTTAGCTGCGGCAAAATCATTATTTTTAGTGTGTGCCAATGCGCGCAACCATACTGCATCTTTTTGAAAAGCACCATTGTTGAAATTTGCCACCGGTGTAAAAATTAAGATTGCTGATTTATATTCATGTTGCTCTAAGTGGATAATGCCTTTATAAAAATAAATATTCATAATGGCATTAGAATCTGTGTTAGAAGTTTTTAAAAGGGCGGCATCAAGTTGCCTTGTTGCCACCTCCCATTGTGCATTGTTTATGGAATTTTGAATATCTGATAATTGTTGCGATGATCCCGAACTCCTATAACTTGAATTATAATCTGCAACCAAGGTTGATAATGAATTATCGGCCAGTTGTTGTGGGTCAGGCAAAGTAATATTTACGTAGATGAAAAATGATGCAGCAGCAATTAATATAACTGCAGCAGCCATCCACCATTTGGCTGATTGGTTTCTAAAATCATGCTTAATCACTTTTGTTTCTCGGTGAATACCATTTTGGCGCAACATGGCCTCAACCTTTTCGGTTTCTATTAATTCAAATGCTTTATAAAGGTGGCGCTCTTCGCGCTTTCCATCAGGGAATTGTGTTTCCATGTGTTTCTTATTTTAAATAATCAGCTTAATAAACTTTTTAACTTTTTCTGCACTCTGCAACCTTTGTTTTGACAGATGATTCATTGATAAATTTTTCTTCCCCTCGTTGAAACCTGCTGTCGGCTATTGTTCTTAAGGCTAGTCCTAAATAGTAATGACCGTTTAATAATTCAAAACAGTCATTTCCTAAATTTAACAATGCACGTTTAAGGTTTTGAACCATTTCCATATCCAGGTTTTGAGAATCTGTATCATCAATTAAATCGTGTTCGTGACTTTCTATCGGAACGTGATCATATTTATTTTCCTTTTTACTCTGTCTCAAATAATTATTACGCGCATCAATAGTGAAGAGTGCTACCATGTTGCCGTATTTTATTTTTCCTGCCATCAGGTTCTTCCTGAATTTAATAAGCGTTTCCAGCGTTATGTCATAAGCAACATCATCATAAGCACCCAGCTTTCGAACTAAAAAAGACCGGCATTTTTCAAAATGCGTTTTGAAAATAATTTCAAACAACAATTCATTTCCACTAAGCAACTCTTTCAGGTGTTCATTAAACTCATCAGGAGTTAAACCAAAATTCTGCCCTTTGTTAGGTGTCTGTTCTGTAACAGCATTCATAATGCATATTATTAAATAAAGTAAGCCAAAGGTTCAAAATTTATTTTACTCGTTAATAATATCAATAGAAGTATACTTCAGACCTACTACTAACTATAATACATGGAAGCCAATAAAGTAAGCACTAAAAAATAAAAATAATTAAACTTATATTTTAAAACATTGATAAACAGGGCTTTAATAAGAAATAAATAAATAATTTTTCCTAGGAGGCTTACTTTAAAGCAATTCTTGAATTATATGTTCAGTTGGTAATAAGCCAATACAAACAATTCAATTTTAAATAATTTAAAAATCGAAAAAAATGAAAAAAGTAACAAGTTTCTTCGCATCATCAATTCGCACTGTATTACTATTTACAGTTATCGCATGCCTGTCAGTCTTAAACACTGCATCGGCACAATGTTCACAGCCATCAAACCTTAATGCCAACAATTTAACACCTGCAAGTGTTGAGTTAAGTTGGTCTGCAAGTTCGGGAGCTAACAACTATCGTTTGCAATACAGAGCCAACGGTGCTACTACATGGACTAATGTAACAGGTATTCAAGGTACTTCTTACACCGTTACCGGTTTAAATCAAAGCACTGTTTACCGTTGGAGAGTAAAAGCAAATTGTTCTTCTTATTCCAGCATAGCAGTTTTCAATTCAGGTGGCGGAGGCAATAATACCGCTTGCTCACAGCCTTCTAACTTAAATGCTACCATTACCTCTAATACGAGTGCAGATTTAAGTTGGTCAGCAAGTCCCGGTGCATTCAGTTACACAGTGCAGTACAGAGTTCAGGGCGTAGGAGCTTTCACCACTATATCTTTGGTTCAGGGCCTTAGCGTTTCTGTAACAGGATTACAACAAGGCGCGACTTATGAGTTCAAGGTAAAATCAAGCTGCTCAGTTTATTCAAGTATCGCATTATTTACAGCAGGCTCAACCAGTGGAGGCGGAGGAACAACTTGTTCAGCACCATCCAATACCAATACCATTTCGGTAACAGCTACATCAGCTATGGTAGAGTGGGAAGCAGTAAATTTAGCAGCTGATTATCTTGTTGAATACCGCTTAGAAAATGCATTAACTTACACTACTGTAGGTACATTTACAACAGCATTTGCAACTATTAGCGGTTTAATGCCAGGTCAGCAATATGTGTGGAGAGTAAAAGCAAATTGTTCGCCTAACGGTTCAGATGTTCAGTTTACAACGCCTGCAAATAAATTGGCACAATGCTCACAGCCATCAAATCTTAATGCCAACAATTTAACACCTACAAGCGTTGAGTTAAGCTGGTCTGCCAGTTCAGGAGCTAACAACTATCGTTTGCAATACAGAGCCAACGGTACTACTACATGGACTAATGTAACAGGTATTCAAGGTACTTCTTACACCGTTACCGGTTTAAATCAAAGCACTGTTTACCGTTGGAGAGTAAAAGCAAATTGTTCTTCTTATTCCAGCATAGCAGTTTTCAATTCAGGTGGTGGTGGCAACAATACCGCTTGCTCACAGCCATCAAATTTAAATGCAGTTAGCACTTCAAATACGAGTGCAGATTTAAGTTGGTCAGCAAGTCCCGGTGCATTCAGTTACACAGTGCAGTACAGAGTTCAGGGCGTAGGAGCTTTCACCACTATATCTTTGGTTCAGGGCCTTAGCGTTTCTGTAACAGGATTACAACAAGGTGCGACTTATGAGTTCAAGGTAAAATCAAGCTGCTCAGTTTATTCAAGTATCGCATTATTTACAGCAGGCTCAAACAGTGGTGGCGGAGGAACAACTTGTTCAGCACCATCCAATACCAATACCATTTCGGTAACAGCTACTTCAGCTATGGTAGAGTGGGAAGCAGTAAATGTAGCAGCTGATTATCTTGTTGAATACCGCTTAGAAAATGCATTAACTTACACTACTGTAGGTACTTTTACAACAGCATTTGCAACTATTAGCGGTTTAATGCCAGGTCAGCAATATGTGTGGAGAGTAAAAGCAAATTGTTCGCCTAACGGTTCAGATGTTCAGTTTACAACGCCATCAAATAAAATTGCACAATGCTCACAGCCATCAAATCTTAATGCCAACAATTTAACACCAACTAGCGTTGAGTTAAGCTGGTCTGCAAGTTCGGGAGCTAATAATTATCGTTTGCAGTACAGAGCTAATGGCACTACCACCTGGACTAATGTAACAGGTATATCAGGCACTTCTTACACCGTTACCGGTTTAAATCAAAGCACTGTTTACCGTTGGAGAGTAAAAGCAAATTGTTCTTCTTATTCCAGCATAGCAGTTTTCAATTCAGGTGGTGGTGGCAACAATACCGCTTGCTCACAGCCATCAAATTTAAATGCAGTTAGCACTTCAAATACGAGTGCAGATTTAAGTTGGTCAGCAAGTCCTGGTGCATTCAGTTACACAGTGCAGTACAGAGTTCAGGGCGTAGGAGCTTTTACAACTATATCTTTGGTTCAGGGCCTTAGCGTTTCTGTAACAGGATTACAACAAGGCGCGACTTATGAGTTCAAGGTAAAATCAAGCTGCTCAGTTTATTCAAGTATCGCATTATTTACAGCAGGCTCAAACAGTGGTGGCGGAGGAACAACTTGTTCAGCACCATCCAATACCAATACCATTTCGGTAACAGCTACTTCAGCTATGGTAGAGTGGGAAGCAGTTAATGTTGCAGCTAATTATTTAGTTGAATACCGTTTAGAGAATGCATTAACTTACACTACTGTAGGTACTTTTACAACAGCATTTGCAACTATTAACGGCTTAACACCTGGTCAGCAATATGTTTGGAGAGTAAAAGCAAATTGTTCGCCTTATGGTTCAGATGTTCAGTTTACAACGCCTGCAAATAAAAAGGCAAATGATAATGCTGCTTTGGCGAATAAACTTGGCGCTGCTGATCAAAGTTCAATTAAGTTTACAGCTACTCCAAATCCTGCAAACAATGGATTTATTGAAATTAACACCGACAAATCTACAGGCATCATCAATATAAAAGATATAACTGGAAAAACCATATTAGAAAAAGTGTTTTCGTTGCAATCCAATAGAATTGATGTAACCTCATTAAAAAATGGCATTTACTTTATTTACTTATCGTATGCAAATGAAGTTAGTGCTGTTCAAAAAATTGCAATCGCTAACTAATCTTTTGTATAGCATCCGCTTGTTTAATAAAACACCAAATTACCGGAAGTCATTTCCGGTAATTTGGTGTTTTTGTTTTATAAGAAAATCGATGATTATTTGGCTGGATACATAGTGCTGACCATGGAAGAAACCTAATTCAATAACAACCCCTTGATCAAACAAAAAGTGTGAATTATGCGATTCAATATTTAGATTATATAACACATTCACCTTTCACAAAAACGTTCTTGCGTGTGTTTATTTGAAGTCTTCTACAAATTTTTCCTATCCGGTAATTTAAAAAATAAAGCCTATTAGGTTTAATGTGTCAATTAATAATTTGTCATTATTAGATTATGGAAATTAATTCATTGATAAACAATATTTTAACCATAAAATGAAAATCTATTTTTCAAATGATCCTTACCAAATAACAAATTCATGATTATAAAGATGACGTCAACAATATTCGAATACAAAATTTATAATTCAATTAATGTTTCAAACAATTAAAAAATTCAAAGCAAAATGAAAAAAATGATCTATTCGCTGGCACTTATGCTAAGCATTCAAATTGGTACACAGGCACAGCCAAACGTACAGTGGCAAAAAAACTATGGTGGTAACAATGCAGAACGTGCTACTGCAACAAAACAAACATCGGATGGCGGTTACATCGTTGCCGGTTACACATTATCTGACAATGGTGATGTGGTGGGTCACAAAAACGGTGAAGATTATTGGGTGTTAAAACTCAACAATTCAGGAAACGTAGTGTGGAAGAAGATTTATGGTGGTAATAATGATGATCGTTGTTATGATGTACAGCAAACATCAGATGGTGGTTACATTCTTGCAGGTACTTCAAATTCTACAGATGGAAACATCTCTAATAACAAAGGTGGATTTGATATGTGGATTGTTAAGTTAAATGCAAGTGGAAACATTACCTGGAAAAAAAATCTTGGCGGCTCAGATGATGATGCAGCCTATTCAATTGACGAGTTAGCAGGCGGAGGCTATGTGGTAGCCGGTGAGTCAAAATCCGAAACGGGCGACCTTGATAATAACAAAGGGGGCTATGATTTCTGGATCGTTAAACTTACAGCAACCGGTAACCTGGTATGGGAAATGAACTATGGTGGTTCATCAGATGAAAGCGCTAAAAGCGTTCAGCAGTGTTCGGATGGCAGTTTTATTGTAGCCGGTGAAACTACTTCGAATGACTACGATGTATCAAACAACAAAGGTGCTTATGATTTTTGGGTGCTTCGCCTAAGACCTAACGGAACCATTCGCTGGAAAAATACTTACGGTGGCACTTCGCAAGACAATGCCTATTCTGTTACACAAATTGCAAACGGTAATTTCATTGTAGTAGGTGAAACAGAATCCAACAATGGAAATGTGCCCAACAACAGCGGTGGTGATGATTTCTTAGTGATGAATTTAAAAGGCAGTGGTGCTATCCTTTGGTCAAAAACGTTTGGTGGCGAATCGCATGAGAATGCTCGCTTTGTAAGAGAAACAACTGATGGTGCTGTAGTGGTTGCAGGAAAAACAGAATCCAACTCCGGTGATGTTACGAATCCAAAAGGCGGACATGATTTCTGGGTAATAAAAGTTACAAAATCATCCGGCAATCTGGAGTGGCAAAAAACCCTTGGCGGATTTGATAACGATTTCGCTTATGGAATTGATGTTACTGCTGATGGCGCGCAAGTGGTGGTTGGTGCTTCTGAATCGGATGATGGCGATTTGAATAACAACAAAGGCAATGCAGATTTCTGGATTGTAAAACTTGGTGTATCCGGTCAACGTGTGCTTGCCGCTGAGGCAGCAACATCAAGAGAAATGATTGTTTATCCAAATCCTGCTTCAACCTTTGTAAATGTAGCTGCTGATGGATTAAATATTGAGCAAATCAATGTGGTATCTATAGAAGGCAAAATGGTTTCAACGGTAATGCCAAATGCAGCCAGTTATCAGTTAGACGTTTCTAATTTACCTAAGGGTGCTTACTTCTTAAAATTAACATTAGAAGACGGAATGGAAAAATTTGCAAGACTAATGGTGGATTAAATTTTTGAATATTCTGAAAAGGCTGTTTCAAATTAATTTTGAAACAGCCTTTTTCTTATCAAAATCAGAATCTGTTATGGCTCAAAACTGAATTTAGTCGAATGAAATGTGAGAAATATAATCCGAACTTAAATTTATATCTCCAACATAATATCATTTTTGAAAATCGTAACCAGAGCAAACTTTTTTATCGGTTCGGTGTTTCTTTGTTTTACAATAATATTCAATTTAACTAATTTCGCTTCAAACAAATTTCAATAGATTCGCACTATGAAAACAAAATTATATACCCTGACATTTATTCTTTTTCAAATAGTAATTGGCTTTAAAACATTACAGGCCCAATCCGGCTTTTTGGAATATGCCGACAGCACTCAAATTTTATTGGTGTTTGATGATGAGCAGGATACCGCTGCTATCAATGAATTAAAACATGAGTTGCAGGCAATTGAGTTGGCAACCACACCATTCACACGAATTCACCTCTGGCAAATTCCGCTTGATACCATTGCTGCATATGGAGGCGTTTCTGGAATTTTGAATCATGCCATTGGTAAACCGCGCATTAAAGGCGGTTCTATGAATTATTCAGCTCCATTATTGTTAAATATAGATGACAATGATGATGATCCTGGTGTTCCGCAGGCACCATTGTGTTACAACGATTCCTTGTTTGATTGTGCAGCGGGAACAACAGCTGTAAATATGGCTTTTATGGATACCGGTTTCGATGGCGAACCAACAGGAACGCGTGCAGTTTGGTTGCCCAATCATCCGATTTTTATAAACCGGCCTTTTCAAAATGCAGGGGAGTCTGGCAAATCCTTAAATATCGATAACGATAAAAACGGTTTTACAGATGATGTTAGGGGTTGGGATTTTCATAACAATGATAATATGCCTTTAGATGATAACGGCCACGGTTCGCATACTGCAGGATTGGCTGCATTAAAACAAAGTGCCAACAATGACATGAAGCGTAATAAAATTATGATGTTGAAAACACATAATCAAGAGGGCGTAGGTTCAATTTGGCAAGTGGTGCAGGCAATTGATTATGCATTACGCTCCGATATCAAAATTGTAAATATGAGTTTTGCTTATTTGTCTCCGGTTAATGCAAATGGTAAGCCCACCATTGTTGAATACATGATGGATTTTGGTAAAACCTATAAAGGGACGCTATTTATAGCAGCAGCAGGTAACGACTCTATCAATATTGACCTACCAATAATTTTAAATAATGGTATGGCAGTGAAATACTGTCCTGCTGCACTGCCCAATCCTAATTTAATAGTGGTAGCAGCAGGCACCTGCGAAAATGAGCTTGCATCCTTTTCTAATCATGGCTCCGTAAATGTTGACATAGCAGCACCGGGAATTGAAATATACAGCGCATTGCTTGATGGAACTTACGGATATTTAACCGGTACTTCTATGGCCGCGCCTCACGTCACTGCAGCCGCTGCATTAGCAGCATCTAAGGATAGTGTATTTAACTGGAAGAAAATAAAATATGATTTGTTGAACAGAAGCACACCTTCAGTTGATCTTGTAAATTATGTTTCATCAGGACGGATGCTTACTTTTTGTGATAATTATTTGCCGTCTGCCAATCCACTTATGGTGATTGCTAAAGCTAACAAAGTTTTATGTGTTGGCAGCACTGTTACTTTAAACGCCAATGCAACAGGTGGCCAGGCTCCTTATACATTTTCATGGAGCAATGGCAGTCTTGGTCAACTTATTACCGCTTCGGTTGCCGGAGTATATACAGTAACTGTTACTGATGGTGCAGGCAACACGGCATCAGAAACATTAAACCTATTTAGTGCATCAGCGCCTCTTGCTCAAACCGCATTGCAACCGGTAAGTTGCAGTGATGATTGTACCACTCTTGGAATAACAAATGCGGTTGCAGGTGCAAGTTATTTATGGAATAACGGTTTAAAAACGACATCAGTTTATGTGTGTCCAAATGTTTCAAATACGTATTCAGTAATTACTACCACACCAAATGGATGTAGCAGTACTACTCAAATAACATTGGCAAGTTTAATTATCGAAGTAGTACCACTAAAAGATACTGCCATTTGCCCATGTACAGCTACACCGTTAAACGCCATTGCACAAGGTGGAATAGGCCCATTAAATTACTTGTGGTCGCCCGGCAATGCCACAACACCCGAAATTACGGTAACACTAAACAATGGCAGTGTGGCGTATTCGGTTTCGGTTTCGGATAGCCGAGGATGCACTGCATCAACATCTGCCATGATTTCAACATCATGTTACACTCCCACTCCAATCTCAACAACATTTAATCCTCAAAACCAAACAACCACTTTTAATTGGCTAAGAGGACCTTGTAATATTAACAGGTTGCAATTAAGATGGCGTTGCAATTCATTATCACCATGGACTACGATTACCATAAATGATACTTCTTTAAACTCAATTACACGCGTGCTTCCAACATCATGCACACCGCAATGGCAAATTAGAAACAGGTGCTGTAATAATGTTTATTCAGCTTGGAAATCGCCAACTGCTTCACGCTTACTTTCGGATGGATTAAAAAAACCGGAATTAAAAAATGCTATTACGTTATTTCCAAATCCTGCAGGTGATTTTATTCACTTAAATTTAGAAGGGAATTCAGAGGAAAACAAAATCTATATTTATAATTCGCAGGGTAAATTTATCATGCATCACGAATTTGATACAGTCCTAAAAACAACCACTATTGATATAAGTAGTTTATCGCCCGGATTGTATTTTTTAAGATTTGATGATGCTGTCAAAACCTTTTCTAAACAATAATAGCAATTCTAAAAATGGGATAAATTGTGTTATAAATATTGAGAGAATTGACTTAACTTGCAGCAATTAATTGTAACAAGGTGAAGGTTTTCAAAGCAGATATTTGTGCTATTTCGTTTTTATTGATTGTCATTTCTGATCAGGGTACTGGCCAAAAAAATCATCAAGAAACAAAAACTGTTTCTGCAGATGCAGCGCTATGTCGAACAGAAATTGAGCGGATTATTGATAAAGCGATGGCATTTGGCGACCAACGGGGCATTGCGTTAATCACTAATTCAATTAATAATTATAATACCTGCTTATCACCTAATGATAGTTCGATAGGTAACTTGTATCATAAAGCAGGTGTGCTTTACTACATTAATAACTCTTACAGCGATGCTATACTTTGGTTTAACAAGGCGCTGCCGATCAGAGAAAAAAACGCAGGGAATTCATTAGAACCACTTCTGAATACTTTAAATGGTCTTGCACAATCGCATTTGCAATTATTTCATTACGATACTGCCGAACAATTAATCGAGCGTCAACTTGTATTGATTGAAGAAGGCACGAACACCTATGATGAAACAAAAGCAGATTTATATCTTGCTGATGCACAATTGGCATTTGTGATTGAGGACTATACAAGATGCATTGAAAAATTAATCATTGCATCAGGTCTTTATGAAAGTGTAAACACAAACACCTATAATCACGGTGTGGTACTTAACATGTTAGGCGCAACATCAGACCTTTTAGATCAACCTGCTAAAGCCATTTCATATTACCAGCGTGCAATTCAAGTTTTTGATTTGAATCAGGAGTTGTACTTTAAAGCACTTGCCTTCCACAATATGGGCATGGCTTATGCCAAGCTAAACAGCACAGATTCAGCAATTGGGTATCTGAACAAATCGCTTACTATTCATATTGGTAACAGCGATACCATAGAAATGGCGCGGCATTATATAGAGATGGCAAAAATTGAAGAATCCAAAAATCAATTTGAAAAAGCGAAACAGTTAGCGGAGACAAGCCTTACAATGCGTGAAAAAATGTTGCCTGAATGGCATGACGATGTAATTGAATCGCAACTTGTATTGGGTGGAATTTTTATAAAAGAAGCGAAACAGAACAAGCTCAAACAAAAGAAGCTTAATGCTTCGGCCATGGCATTGTTTGATAATGCACTTTTTGGCTGCCCTTAAATCACCGCGTAGTGAAAGAGCTATAGAACCACTTGCAAATAAGGCAATGTTGTATGCAAATCAAGGTAAAGAAGATTTAGAAATGGCAATCAAGGCGCATAGTTTATTTCAACAAACCGATTCAATGATTCAACTTTCACGATTGTATTACAGACATCAGGAATCCAAAATTGAGTTTACCCGAAAAATACGCAACACCTATGAGTTAGCCATTAATAATGCTTTGCGGATATACCACGTTACTCAGCATAAAGAATACTTTGAAGATGCTCTTACTTTTTGTGAAAAAAGCAAAGCTACTGCCATAAGAGATAAATTTCACAAACAAGCTGTACAGGCATTTGCCGGCATTCCCGATTCGATGTTGGAAAAAGAGCTTCAGCTGAATCTACAATTGGGAGCTGCAACACAAGCACTGCTTTCTATAAATGATAATTCAGATACACTTTATTACGCAACTTTAAAAACACTTGAAGATGTAAAACATAAAATGGAGGAGTTTGACGAAAGCCTTGAAGAAGATTTTCCACGTTATTACAATTGGCTAAAAGAACCTGAAAAAAAGGCTTCATTAATCGATATTCAGAAAGCACTTAAGCCCGGCAGTATTCTTATTGAGTATTTTTTAGGGAGTGAACAGATTTATGTTTTTGGTGTATCAGATAAGCAGTATCAGAATTGGGTTTTTGCTAATAACGAAACAGTGGATGCTACTTTAAATAATTATAAAACAAATATTGAAGCGGGTTCAAATTTTAAATCTTCTGCTTTTTGCGAAAGTGCTTTCAAAGCTTATCAACTTTTACTGGAACAACCACTTAATTACTTTACAGAAAAAAATGAAGTCAGCAATCTTAAAATTGTACCTGATGGCATTATTGGAAACATTCCATTTGATGCTTTAATGACTCGCGCATGTCAAAACATTAATGCTGATGCGCCTTACCTGGTAAAAAAATACAGCCATAGTTTTTTGTATAGTAACCGTTTGCTGCTTGATAAAACTGTGAAAAGGCAATGGTTCGGAAACAAAGCCTGTGCCATTTTCGGCATCAACTATTTGAGCAACAAACAGCTTTATGGCGATTCGGTTTACAGTAGTTTACCGTTTATTGAAGAAGAAGTATTGAGTGTGCAACAATTGAATGGCGGAGATTTATACTTTAATGATGCTGCAACCGTAACTCATTTAGAAAAAAAATTAAGCGACTCAGATATTTTGCATATTGCTGTGCATGGATCTTTTAACGAGGATAATCCCGGTGCTTCCGGATTGGTTTTTTCAAAACAAAACGTGAGCGATAAACGCAACAATACATTATCACTTGCAGCTATTTATGGCTTGCATACAAGTGCCCAATTTATTTATCTCTCAGCTTGTTTTAGTGGCAAGGGTATGCTTGCTGCCAGCGAAGGTGTTATGAGTTTATCACGTGCATTTACTTATGCAGGTGCCAAAAGCCAGGTGATTACTTTATGGGAAGTTTCCGATCGTGCCTCGGCCATCATTGCCAAAAGTTTTTACGAACATTTAAAAAATGGCAAAACAAAAGATGATGCCCTTAGGCTTGCCAAACTCAAATACATTGATGAGTCCTCTACAGCTATCGGACAAAACCCATTCTTTTGGGCAGGTTCAGTAGTGGTTGGTAATGCCGACCCGCTTTATGCCAATCCTATAATTACTTGGTTGGTTGGAGCAATTTTTCTACTGATTTTTGTTGCTCTTTGGTATTGGAGAAACAAATCAAATTGAAACAAACCTATACGACTGTCTGGGTTACACAAACAATTTTTTAAAACAAGAAAGTCTTTAACCGCAAATAGACATTTGGATTTACGTGACCAGTGATATTGGGAATGAGCAGATGTCCACTTTGGCAAAAATTCCATCCATCCATTTTCGTTTTTTTATAGGAACAGCCAATTTTAATATTCTACTATTTCCTTTTTTTGTCATCCAAGCTCCAACTGCATAGCAGTTGAGTCTTAATGTCTGTATGCGCTGATGATTAGGCTTTTCGGAGCTAACCTGTCTGAACAAACTTATAATATTGTAAGCTAAATTTACCATACGCAATGCTGCTTCTGTTGCAAAAAAATCTTTCATATTAAAACCTTCTAATGCAAAATCATCTTTAAGTTCTTTAATCCTATTTTCGCAATCGCCCCTTCCTTTGTATTGCTCCCAAATTTGTGTTGCAGGTAGCGTTTGATTTGTATAAAAAGTATGATACCGATATTGCTCATAATATTCCTTATCATCAAACAGCTTTAGTTTTTTACCTGTTGCTTTGGGCCTTAAATCAAAGCTTTGTCTTATAACAATAACCCTGCGTTATGTTTCCCATTTTGATGCCTTATACCTTGTTTCGCTAATCCAAATTCCTAATCCGATAGCTGTCCAGGTTTTTTGTTGCTTAATCTTATCTTGTAATGGATAATGCATTCTCCCCGCTATCACGTATTGTATTTGTTCTTGCTCTAAATGTCTAAAAATTAAATCGCTTGCAAAACCAGAATCGGCACGTAGCAAACCAATTGTTTTGTTTTTGAGTATTGATAATGTTTCGTTTAAAAACTCATTACACTGATGTGCGCTTGAGGTATCGCCACTTCTAAGCCAACTGTTTACAACCATGCGCTCGTTGCCTAAAAAAGCAAATAATGGATGATGGGCGGCTCTACCTCTTTTGGTTGGATTATAGCCTTTATGATTACCTTCTTGAAAATCACCATACCGAGTAATAACGGTAGAATCCAAGTCTAATACGTAACTATCAAACTGCAATTGATTAAAAAACCATTCTTGCAAAACTGGAAGCACCTCATTATTTATGCCTTGACTAAACTTTTGAAAAAATCGCTTGTAGGTTGTATCACTTGGTATTTGTTTCCATCCAAATATTTTTTTAGCGTATCATCTAATCGTAGAATATGTGTTTGTGAAAATTTGTAACAGCCTAACCATACTGACAATAGGAAACTTTCAATGACTTCCTGATTCTCAAACCTGTTATTGCTCTTGCTTTCGGGAATGGGTAGATTTTGCAAAACACTTTTTAAACCAATTTTATCATTGAATTTTTTCATTAACGAAAAACCTCCCCATGCACTTACTTTATCATCAGAATATTCAATTTTATAACACATATTATTTGTAAGTTTTGGTTACAAGGTCAAAATCCTTAGGTGTATTGTCAATAAAGAATATGCAAAGTTTTTAACATGTGGATTGTCTATTTGCGGTTAAATACGCTTTAAAAAAGCAAAAAAAATCCCACTCTTGCGAGCGGGATTTTTTTGGATTAGGAATGAGTTATATTCGTAGTTCATTAGGTAGTAGTTCGATAAAGTTTTTGTACAAATTCCGTTCACCAAACCAATTTCTTTAATCAATGAGTGACAGAGATGCTTCGTTTCTCAGCATTTCAATTCCGTTGCCATAACAACTTTCTAAACTATCACAACTATCACAACTTTCCAAACTTATCGAGTAACCACCATCAACTTAGTATCAACACTCTTGCCATTAACTATAAGTGTATACGTATAAGTGCCTTGTGCTAGTTGGTTGGCATTTATTGTTATTTGTCCTTTGCCGGTATTACTAAGCATAACTGTTTTCAATTCATCTCCATTTAAGCCGCGTATTATTATCGAGGCGCTCTTTACATCGCTCAACAATTGGTAAGAAATTACTGTAGATTGATTAAATGGATTTGGCTGGTTTTGGAATAATGCATCTTGCTCCGTTGCAATCTTTATTTCTTTGTTACCGGATAATGGAGAAGATAACACATTTAAAGAAATTTTCATTTCATTAATTTGTAATTGCAAATCAGCATTCATTCTTTTTAGCTCTTCATTTTGTTTCGATAATTCTTGCACCGATTTTACCAAAGGCACTACAAACTCCGCATACCGTAATCCATACAAATCGTTGCTGTTGCTTGATGCATCTACTCCACTAAAATTGTAACTGATTTCGTGTGCAGCTTTTGCAACATCCTGGGCTATAAAACCTGAATAAACAATTTGTTGTTTCAATTCACGTGCATCAATTTCTGCTTGTGTAGTTTTTATTGGTAATCCTTTTTCATCCAAATTAGCTTGCATTTCCAAAATATTATCTATCGCATCTAAATCGAGATTGTAGGTTAATGGTTGAAGTTTATTAATAAATTCTAAACCAGGTACATTTTGTTTAATATTCTTTTTAATTCTTCCGTCACTCACATTAGTCCAGTTCACATAGCCACCAATACTCGTAATGCTGGCATTGCCAACACGAACTTTATTACTGCCTGCAACATAAGCGCCATTTCCTATAGCTGTAGAATTGGTAATTGCCACACCCGACACATCGGCATTGTAACCCAATGCAGTATTGTTGGCACCTGTAGTAATTGTATGAAGTGTGTGATATCCAATTGCAGTATTACCACTTCCGGTGTTACATTGATTCAATGCCCAGGCCCCAATACCAGTGTTATGATTACTTTGACAATTGCTGAGAGCATAAATGCCATTGGCAGTGTTGTATTCACTGGCGCTTCCATACACCAATGTCCAAAAACCCGTAGCAGTATTACCACTTCCTGCTATATTATTGGCCAAAGCAGTTGAACCAACAGCGGTATTGCCGCTACCTCCTGTATTTGAAAACAAAGCTGTAGCGCCCATTGCTGTATTATTATCGCTTAAATTTGCTTCTAAGGCCCTGGCCCCAACAGCTGTATTATACTGTGTGCCTGCACAATTAGCAAGTGCGCTGCTACCTATAGCTGTATTATATACGCCTCCGCCATTTAATGCAAGTGTATTGAAACCAAATGCTGTATTGTCCCATCCGGTACTATTGCCTTCTAACGCATGAAATCCTGTACTGGTATTGGTAGAATCATTGCCGGCACCACGACCTACTGTTATTCCATTAACAAGGGCATCACCTGCAACATCCAATTTTGCAGCAGGTGCAGTTGTTCCAATACCCACAAAGCCGGTGTTGGTATTTATCATAAGATCAGGTGAGAAATGATACTGCCCGCCAAAACCTATATTACCTGCTGGCATATTATATCCCCCGTTGGTAAGGTAGGTGCTTATTCCGCCATATTTTAGGTTAATAGTAGCCTTGTTAGAGCCTGTAAGTCCTTCAAACGTAGCCAAAACAGCGGTTGTGTTTGTTGTTATATGCAATGGTGTAACAGGCGCTATAATTCCAATACCTACATTACCCGCAGATGTAACTGTTAAGCGAGTTACGTTTTTGGTTTTAATTTGCAAACTTTTACTATCGGTAGTGCCGATAAAATTAGTGCCGGGAGTAGTGCCTGCATTACCTGTAAGCGACCATTGCGCTTGTGCTTGCATTGCAACTACTGTAGCTACAACTGCTAAAATCATTATTGTTTTTCTTCCCGGATTGTGGGATTTTACTTCGTTCAACATTTTTTAAAATTTTTTAAGTGTTATTAATTATTTTATTTAGAAGCCTTTTTTACGCACCAATACCCATATGGCAAAACTTTCTCAAATGCAATCTCTTATTATCGCAACTAAAATTTCGATTTGATTAAATTATTGATCTCAATAAAATATACAACTGCGGCTTATTATTTTTGGTGCATTAATGAGCGAAGGATGCAACTTTTTTTAAAGAAATTAAAATTTTACTATTAGGTGTCACAAATATTTAAAACGAAAATCGATTCCACAATCCCTAATTATAGGGATGCTTTTTTTGTTGTAGTTTGAAAAATAATGATACCGTTTTTTATTTCAAAACAGATTTAAAAGCACTGCACAAAAAAAATCCCACTCTTGCGAGTGGGAAGTTTTTGGATTAGGAATGAGTTATATTCGTAGTTCATTAGGTAGTAGTTCGATAAAGTTTTTGTACAAATTCCGTTCACCAAACCAATTTCTTTAATCAATGAGTGACAGAGATGCTTCGTTTCTCAGCATTTCAATTCCGTTGCCATAACAACTTTCTAAACTATCACAACTATCACAACTTTCCAAACTTATCGAGTAACCACCATCAACTTAGTATCAACACTCTTGCCATTAACTATAAGTGTATACGTATAAGTGCCTTGTGCAAGTTCGTTAGCATTAATAGTTACCTGACCTTTGCCGGTATTGCTTAAAGATACAGACTTCAGCTCTTCTCCATTTAAGCCGCGTATTACTATAGAAGCATTTTTAGCATCGCTCAGCAATTGATACGAAATAACTGTAGTTTGATTGAATGGATTTGGTTGGTTTTGGAAAAGATAGTTTTCAGTTTTGAGTTCGGAGTTTTGAGTTTTTGATTCGTTGTTGGCACAAAGCGATTCAACACATTGTTTCATATCATTAAGTTCAGCATGCATTGCTGCATTTTCATTTTGTAATTCTGCAATCTTTGCATCTTTAACTTCGTTTTGTGCGCCCAATTCTTTAATAGCATTTACCTGCGCTATTATTATTGAATGGATATTCAGATTCAGATAGCCATCAGCATCAGTACCAACAGCTTCAGGAAATACTTTCTGAACATCCTGTGCTGTAAAACCAACTGCCTGTGTATTTAACACTTCGTTTTCAAATTTACGTTCGCCTACATTTTTATAGTGATAAGCAATTGGATTCAACTGCATTATTTCTTTTAAGCCTTTTGAGTAAGCACCATCAATGTTTTTCAATCGTGCATCAGAAACAATTGTCCATGTGTTGGTTAAAGGTTTGCGACCCTGATCTAAGCTCAATTCAAACTGACCACCTGGTCCTGTTGTTCCAATACCTACTCTGCCAGATGAGGTTATTCGCATTCTCTCTACATCAGCACCAGAAGAAAAACTGGTTGATCCATCATTACCAGCAATGCCACGATGAAAACGAATGAAGGAGCCATCGACTGAAGCACCATTATCACCGTAAGCCAAACCCAGTCTAGTCATGATATCGCCAGGATTATTGGTTGTTGCTCCTTTAGTTGCTACTAAGTGAAAATTAGCATCTCCAATTCCATTTGCCAACTCTGAAACCTGACTATTGAGTGTATTGTCTGCACTTCTAACTACCAATGGGCGATCAGGTGTAGTTGTTCCAAAACCCACATTACCTGCAGTGTCAATTAACATGCGATGTAAACCTTTGCTGTTTTGATACAGTGAAAAGTCTTTAGAAACTCCACTACCAAAATAATCTTGCAAAAGACTCCAGTCACCAACTGCTACGTTAACCCTAGCGCTGCCCGGTACCGGGAGGACATTTACTGCCGGGATATTTGCAGGTGTTGAGACAACGGTTAATCGACTTGTTGGTGCAGTTGTTCCCATACCCACGTTACCATTTCCTTTTACAGTCATAACAGAAACTGTGTCAGAAGCGCTAAGGTCTAATACGGTACCTTGGCTTCCTTGTATCTTAACAGTAACTCCGTTTGAAGCAATACCTGTTCCGGCATTATAGAAGCCTGCGGCATATCCAAACCCATCAGTTGAACCCCATCCAAAAGCAGAAGAGCTTAATCCGTAGCCATCTGTACCATAAATATTAGTGGTAGAGTTTGATAATTGTGCAAAAGGGGTAGTTGTTCCAATACCAACACTTGTTGGAGTAATAGCAAGAGTAACCGGAGCACCTCCACCACCGGAGGCAAATAGAAAATTATTAGCACCACTGTTAGTGCGGAAAACTGCATCGCCAGCAACACTGCCAGTTACAAAACTGCCAGGCCCATCAGCAATGCCCAACGAAAGTTCGGCTGTA